>JAPLYR010000037.1:0-1524 GCA_026395455.1 Candidatus Roizmanbacteria bacterium
GGTATTTGCACCAGCCGAAAAGCCTGAGATCGCAATTACTGTTCTTGTAGAAGAGGCTGGACAGGGATCTGACGTTGCTATCCCAATAGCAAGAGACATTCTTAAGACATATTTTGAAAGAGTTCAGTAAAGATTGCTTTTTTGGTAGAGCATAGGAAACCCACAATATTCTCCATAGTTTAACTCTTCTTTTGTTTTCTTTTTACATCCCAGGGCTTCTGGAACAGAAAACACTCTATCAGTCAAATAGGGCATTTCCTTAAACCAAATGGGTTGGAGACCTGACACAAGAACCCGAACGACAGCACACTTTACGCCTGGAATTGCATAATTTACCACAAATACTTCTAATTTGTGTTTTTTTAGCAATTCAATACAGAATTTTATATTCTCTGTGATGTTAGGATTTTTATATTCCTGTATTGATCCAAAAGAAACAGATTTCATTGGCTTTGAATAATGATCGGTGTTCTTATTCAACCAACGGGATCCCTCAGTAAACTTTGGAAAAGCTTGAATTGCCTCTGTTATGGTTCGCGAAAGCGCAATCTCCTTATTAAGATGTGAACAGACGACGTGTGAATGCCCCATTTTCCCTTCTACCATTCCTTTCATATACATACCAAAAGTGGGGACACCAAGATCGTGTCTTATGTATTTAATTCGATATGATAGTTGAGGTGAATCTAAAGGTTTTAGGAGTCCTAAAATATGAGGATTTTTTAATCCAGTGAGATCAAGATCGGGCATCAGAAGTTCATTGAGATCCATAATCATATAGACATCTCGTTCAATGAGTTCAAATAGAGCATGAAGAATTGCCTCTTCAATACAATTTCCTGAAGCTAAGCCACTACTTCCTATAGGGATATAATACACATAGTTTCGAGGTACAAGACGTTCTCGTTTATTTGTGAGTGACCACGCCTTCATCCAAGCAACCGGAGCATCATCTGTATAGTGGGGGAGTGGCATTTGGAATTCGGAAGGGTGAACAGCTTCATTTTTTAATGAGTTGTATGAACCAATAACCTCTCTTTTATAAGGATTACGCATTGCAAATTTTGCATTATATCGTTCAATAGCTTCAAATGTTGCGCTACTTCTATTTTGAGTTGATGTTATTCCTTTTCCTGGATGTAAACGATACATATTATTTCCAAGAGGATCTGCCGAAATACCTTTATAGCTTTGTTGTTCATTAATCTGCTTATAAAAAGAAATAATCTTAGTAATAATTCCTATATGTCCAATATGCTTTTTTACATTATTCCACGATTTTTTGGCATTCATAATGCGGAGACCATTTTCAAAATATATAGCTGTTCTGTCCATAAGTTGTATTTCGAGACTTGGGATTTTACATTTGCAAAAAGGACACAGAGGATCTGGAAGTAGGAAATTCTTTTTCACTTTTCCTGTAACATAATCAAGGGTTTGAATGTAGTCTTTTGAATAACCTTTAGCGGTAAGAGATGATTCAATTATAGATGAGACATGAGAGGATATATTATTTTCAATTGA
>JAPLYR010000037.1:1581-4312 GCA_026395455.1 Candidatus Roizmanbacteria bacterium
ATAAGTGATTTTCCTTTATTCTATTTAAGTAACAATTAAAACAACCGACTCTCTCTTTTTGTATAAACGGTCCCACATCAACTCGTGAGTTATCAAAATCTAGATGGTAGGGAAGCCATTTCGTATTACTTGTGAGGCAAGTCTTATTAATAAACATACTTATTTTTTTATTAGGAGTAGTGCCCACAACGAGCGATGTGTCTTTGAGTTTTTGCTGAATAGAAGTTGTCGAAGATGTATTAAGAAATGATAAATTCTTAAAGTTCCTCTTCTTTAATACGTGGTAGATAAGGGTATTTATTTTATTTCTTTCTGTAAAAACAATCGGGAAATGATTCACTTTATCATCTTGCGACTGCGAAGAAGACGGGTTTTTTGGTAAAGGCACTTTTGAACTATCCTCTTGATTTAATACCCCCTCTGATTGTAAAAAATAGACAAAAGCAATAACTTGTTGAAGGGGAATAGAAGATTTCTGAGCAATTTCTTTTATTGTGAGCTTACCCCTCATATAAGGAACAAGCCTATCAAACACATTCCCTATAAATAATTCTTTGCGAATACCCAATGAAAAAAAATATATTTCTTCAGTAAGTTTTGAATAGGCGACAGACAAATTGGGAGATATTTTTGGTTTAATAAACGGAAGGAAATTATGTGCAATTTTCTGATAATTTTGAGTTTTCATTTTTTCACTTGATTGATTATAATGGAACGAAATGTTTGATATTAAAAAGACTATCGGATTATTTGACAATCTGTATTATACAGAGGTGAAGGGATACAAAGCGATTTGGAATCCATACTCCTACAAAAGCCCATTTGTCTTTCCGGAGAAACTTTTTGCACCTCTTAAAAAAATTTTGAATGGAAAATATTCCATAGATGAAGTACAAAAAAGAATAGAAAAAACAGATCTCCTTGAAAAGAAAGAAATCCCCTTACTCATACAGCAGCTTCAAGATCATAATCTCTTGAGCTATGATAAAGAAAAAAATCATATTCACATCAATCCTCAATCCAATTCAGAAAAAGCATCTTTTTGGATTGATGTAACAAATCAATGCAACTTTAGATGCACCTATTGCTATATTGATAGGAAAAAGGAAGTAATAGATCCGCATAAACTACGCTTACTTCTTGAAGGATTGCTTAAACAAAAGAAAGATTATCCATTTCGCAAAATGCTATTTATACTTGCTGGCGGGGAACCACTCCTTTATTTTGATGCACTGAAAAAAACAATTAAAGTGTTACAAGAATTTCAAAAAAACCATAAAGGAGAGATGACATCAGATATACAAATAATTACCAATGGGAGTCTTCTTACCGAAGAAAGAGCAAAGTACTTCAAAAAAGAAAAAGTGAGGCTGTCGATATCCTTTGATGGGATTGGTGCATATAATGATAAGACAAGACAGTTTGCTAATGGATCAGGCACCTATTCGAAGGTTACAAAAGGAATTGATATTGCAAAAAACTATGATATTTTGGCAAACACCATTACCACGGTTACTTCAAAAAATATAAAACACCTTCCCGAACTAGTTTCCTCACTTCTTGAGCGAGAGGTTGGGTTTCAACTTCAGTTTTATAAAAAAGTAACAAAGTTTTGTTTAGATGAACCCGTTGTATTTAACGATGAATCAATTGGATATTATTTAAAAGCAGTCAAAAATGTATACGATTGGTATGCTTCTGGTCATAAGAAAAAAAAGGATATGGATATCTATCTTGATAGCGTTAAGATTCCTTTTTATACAGGTGAGCATGGATGCGCAGCAGGATATAACTACTTTACAATAACTCAAAACTGCGAGATAAAAGTCTGTCCCGCATCTGAAGTGAAGATCCCATTTGAGAGTGCTCCCCGTTATATATCTGCAGTTCGGAATAGACATAAAGAGTTTGTTGGACATTCTGTGAATCATAATCCGGTATGTAAAAAATGTTTATGGAAATATCAGTGTAAAGGTGGATGTAAAATGGAACAGTTTGTAACTGGGAGTACTAAAAAAGCACCAAGTACGTGTCTCTTTTACAAAAAATATATTCCTTATCTTATTAATCTTGAAGTAGAAAGTATATTGAGGTCAAATGGAGTATGATTTGTTCTTCGCATATGTCCAAAGAAGTTCTTGTTTTGACAACTATTACGCCAAAAGAGAGATATATCCAACTGGGTCTATATAACATAAAATCTACACTACTAAACGACTCTGAGATTAACAAAAAACTCAAGGTTGATATTCGCACTTTTTCTTTTAAAACAACTCATCTTATACAAGGACAAAGATTCCCCCTTTTTTCTCCTCAAGAAATCCAATCAATGGTTCAGAAAATTCTGCAAAGTGGGACAACAATCGTTGGCTTTTCTTGTTTTATGTGGAACATGGATGCTACCTTGCATATTGCAAAACAAATAAAAAAAAGTAATAAGTCCATAACAATAATTTTGGGAGGTCCAGAAGCAACTGACAATCTTGATAGCATATTTAAAAACAACCCCTTTATCGATTTTGTAGTAAGTGGTGAGGGAGAGGAGACCTTTTTAGAGCTTATACAAAGCCTAGTTTTAAAAAAAAGAGAACTTGAGAATGTGCTGGGGATCTCTTATCGGAAAGAGAAAAAAGTATTTCACAACGATGAAAGACCCTTGATGGATTTATCTCACATTCCCTCCCCCTATCTCAAAAACTATGTAAATCTAAAAGTGAAACAAAGATTTACC
>JAPLYR010000135.1 GCA_026395455.1 Candidatus Roizmanbacteria bacterium
AGACGATGTTTTTAATATTTTATTTACTATATCTTTTGAAATAATAGCTTCCGATTGAACAACATATCCCCTTCCATAGATACTATTAAGCCAAGCTGGTTTTTTATCAATATCAAAATTACCGGCAACCGCAATCAAAGAAGAATTTGTTTTTTGTGCAATATATTCTGTAATTTTTTGAGTTGCAATGGTAGCCATGTTCATTCCCATTGCTTTGTCGGTGTCGTATGAGAATCGAATATATACATACATTCCTGCTTTTTTTATTGTGAGATCTATGAGTTTTATGTGAGAAGATGTTTCCTCTGCTTTTTTTACTAAATCACTCATATGTTCCCATATCCACTTCTCAATTTTTATTGCTCCTCCAATTGATTTTGCTTTTAGCACTGGACCACGAGTTACTCCAACCTTCTGAATCGTAGACATAATCCCTTTTGCATGTGTTGCTTTTGCGCCTCTACTTACCGATGCAACTAATGCTCCCTCAGTTGTTGCAAGAGGTATATAAAATTCACCTTTTGCATACTCGCCTTACTTGTTGAACCTTTTTGAGAGAAATCGATAGTTTTTTTTCCAAAAATTGAGCTCGTTCTTCCTTAGTTTTACATTCACTGGGTTTCATACAGTATTGAGTCGGTTACTGAAGCGTAAATCATTCACACAAAAGGAATACGTGAAATTCCCATATTGTAAAGAAATATCCATAAAGGAATTGAAAGAGCGAGATAAATGAGGAGGTAGTAGATAACTCTGTATAAATGTATTCGTAATGAAAATCGAATACATAAATAGGTAAGTATTAATTTCCAAATCAGCAGACTCATAGAAAAGGCAATGTAAAATATACTAAACGATTGACCTAAGATTGAAGTTGTTCGTGGTGGAGGGATAAGGAAATAAAAGAAAAGTGTTGAATAAAACCAAATAAGTGTAGGAAGGAGTGTGTATGTCCATGTCTTTATTAGTCTCTGCATTTTCTCTTGTATTGTCCCGGATGAAGGAAGAAGTGAGAAGAAAATAATTGTACCCCCATATAAGCACAGTGCTCCACTTAGTCCATTAAGCCAAAAGTGGACCGAGTTTGTGCTTATAAAATAAATAATGGTTAGTATGAGAATCCATATATATTCAGACCAGGTACTCTCCAAGCTTATTTTTCTCATGGAAGAATACGGGCTAAATATCAGTCCGATTGATCGTTTGAAAAACATGAAAAGAGATGTGATATTAGAAGCCATATTGAAGGAGTGAGACAAGTCGAACTGCTAATATCCCAAACAAATAAACTAATCCTATTGCGCCAAGTATTGAGAGTGGGACAATAAAAATAAATGGTGCAGTTTTAAAAAAAACATTTATTTTTCTATAAGGGATAGTTAGAAAAGGTATTCCAAGATCATTTGGTTCAACAACCATTGTTTCTTTCAGATGCCGTTTTAATAACTTTGAGGTGTTTTGTTTAATGAATTAAAGGCGGAGTATAGTTTTGAAAATTCACGTCTTGCTCGAAAAAGCATACTTTCTGCAGCTTTAAAGTTGACCGCAAGCTTCGTGGCTATTTTCTTTACTGGAAATCCGTCTATATACTTGAGTCGTATAATAAGGGCATATTCATGCGGAAGGTGTTTTAATATTCTTTCTACAACGTCTGCCACTTCATCTTTCTGAACTTTTTCATTAAATAGCAATGTTGCTGCTCCATTTACAATATTGTCGGGAAGTGCAGAAATCATTACTTTTTTTATTTTTTTTCTACGAATATAGTCGATTGTTTTATAGCGCGCAATGGTAAATAAATATGCGGAGAATGAGTCAATTCTACGACCCTCACGAATGCCATCTATACATCCTAAAAAAACATCTTGGACAAGCTCCTCTGAAACCCCAACATCTCTAATCTGTCTATTTATAAACTGGAATATTTGTCTATGGAACTTTTTATAGACTAAAAGGAGGGCATGTTCATCGCCATGTCTTATATGCTCGAGTGTTTCTTGTGTAATATCGTTCCCCTTCATAGGTCAATGCTGTACAACTTTGCGTCTTTCAGAAGAAAGGCTTTATTATTATATACCTCAACATCTGAAGCTTGAGAGAAATAGGAAGAGGCTATCTGCTTTTTATAAAGTCCATCACGTGAAGCTATATACATCACTCCATTCTTTTTATCCCATAAATACAACTCTGTCTGATCTGTGTGTGTAATGATTTTTGTTATTGTTATATTCTCTCCAGGAATAGTTATTTTAAAATCATCTCGGAGCCCTGCTGTATATTTTGTAACGATGTCTTTGTTTGCAATATAAACAGATATGTCTATCGCAAAGGTAGAATTGGCATCCATATCTGCATAGGAACCCTTAAAGTAAGATACTCTATCCCCATATCCGTCTGTTGTCACTGCATATTTATATAATGCATTGTTTCCTCCATCTAGAAGATAAATATTCCCATTGTATACTTGCATTGAACTAATAGCGCTCCATTGTGTTTCTTTTGGAATGACTACTTTTCCTTTTCCTGCTTCGTCTACCCGAAGTATTCCTTCCTCAGGATTCAATATATAAGAGTTTTTTTCATATCCAGCTACAAGTGAATCTAAACTTACCTTTTTGGGTAATGCAATTTTCAGTAGTGATTTTTTTTCGAGAGTAAGAATGTATACTTTTCCATCAGGATTAAGAACAAACGACTTATCTTCAAAAATATACAGTTTTGATCCTTTTGCATTCTTTTCTTCAATCGCAAAATCATAATATTCCTGTGGATCTTTATATTCTCTTTTTATAAGAGTTGACTCTGCATCTTTTAACTTTTTCTGTAAACTCGTGATTTCATCTTGTTTATCTTTTGAAGTGGTTTTTTGTAGGGCAGCCAGTGTTCCTTTTGCTTCTTGTAACATTTGTAACCCGTCTGATACAGCCTCTGTTTTTGCCGCTGCTTGTTCAATGGTGCCTTCAATTTTCTGTTTCTTTTCTTCATATGACTGACCTTGCCCTATTTGAAGACCGCCTTTATTCTGAATTCCTTTTGATATATTCCACCCAAATAATCCCATACAGAGGATCAAAACACACCCGATAATTATTTTTTTTCGCTTCTCAAGTGTTGATACTGTTTCTATATGTTGTTTTATAAAGCCTGTGATCTGAGCACCAATACTTATTCTTGGTCCCTCACTCACATATGTTTCTGTATGTTCTGTCATTTTTACAAAAAGCGCTACTGCACCAGTATCGTCTTCTGCCCCAACAGTTTGCTTAATTTGCTCAGGAAATTCTCTGATGGAAACATGTTTATGAAGAAGGGCTTTTGTGTGAACGACTCCTTTTAGAGATTGTGTAAAGAATGAGGTTGTGAAAACATAGAAATCATCTTTTTCATAACGCCCCGCTGCGTTTATTTCCCCGTAAATTATTCTTTCAAACATCTTTCCTCTATTGAGGTATATTTCACCGGAACCAATGGTTTTTAAGTATAGGGTTTGACTTTTTTTATAGCCTATTGCTATAGAAGTATCTAAAGGAATATTCATTCTTTTAAGAATTTCTGATACAGAAGAATCAAAGCTTATGAGACTTTCATAGTTGGTATTTCCTATCTCTGCAAGTGCGCTCATGAGCTGCTCTCCTTGTTCACCTGTATATCCATCAAAGATCTCAACTACGCAGAAAAAGTTTTTTTCCGCAAGGAAGCCTGTGAAGCCATTTTTTTGCTCTTGTCCTAAATAGATTGAATATTCTATATCCATATGTTACTTACAGGATAACAAAACCAAGAATAAATAAAAAAATACTCATTAAAATGAGCAGTAAAGAGATAAATACTATAACCCCATTACGTTTGCACTAACTTGAATAACTCTATCCAATGTAAAAATACTATTTATTAGTTCCATATTCTTTTAATATGTTTTGAATAATATGTGATGCTTCTTCCGGTTGTGGAACTTGAAAAAATTCTGAGTTAATTTCTGAACCTGCAGTTTGTATAAAAATATTCCCATAATTAAAAATGCTTGATATAAAACCACTTGACTTCACACTCACATCTTCAATATGGGATAAATTTGTGCGAGTTACGTTGCGGAACACAAGGGCATTGAAGTCAACGTCAATAACTTGTTTATTAGTAATAATCCCAATGTTGAAATACCAATTTACTATTTGAATCCATAGATACACAAATGAAAAGAAGAGGAAAAAAATATTAATGTATGTGACCTGTAGTGGATTTAAAAACTGTACAATCAGAAAATTTGAAAAGAAAATAAGAGTAAAAAATACAAGGCTATTAAAAAAGACGGGAATAAGGGTTAATGGGTGTGATCGGAGAGTAAGTATCACTTCCTCATCAGCTTTTTGATTTTCGAATCGGATATCAGGCATAACACAGAACGAATGTGCTAGTGTATGGCGAGGCTCAAGTTGTAGCATATAAGTATTATACTCCTTAATACCCCTTGCTAAAAGGGAAAGGTTTCGCTATAATATCTCTTGTCCTGGTTATTGAAGCGATTTGGTACCACCCTTTCCCATCCCGAACAAGGTCGTGAAACAAATCAGCGCCTATGATACTTTTTGTTCCAAATGAAAGGGAAAGTAGGTCGTAGCCCGGACATTTTTTTTGGCTTATTTTTCCAATTCGAAGGTGATATTCTTTGGAATTGTGAATGCTTCCTTATTTACTTCTTTAATGTTTTTACACGAAGCGAATATATTTTGTAGTTCTCCTGAAGATATCCCTTGTGTCTGTGGAAACATATTAATAACTGAGTCTATTGAAATAATATCTGAGCTAAGGAGCTGTTTACCTAGTTTTATATAATTCCCCACTCCACATTTTTTCTTCCCTATTAATTCAGTTTTATTCCAAACATACAGACAATCTCCTTGTACTAGATAGGTTCGTGAAGATGTATTACTTAAAACGGATACAGAAATTGATTCCATATTGGTTATTGCTGATGTACTTGATTCACGCGTCTTGTAGTCGCATAGAATAGGAAGGTTGTAGTTTAATTTTTTTGATACTTTTGTGTTATTTTGTGATGATGAGGATATTGTGTTGGGAGTTTGTTCTTTTTTCAAGATAGGCGCATTATTATGAAACATGAATTTGGAGGATAATCCAAAAATAAGAACAAAAAAGGCGAGTGCAAACAAAATCAGAGAAGCATCAATTTGATTGTTGTTTTTCATTATAAAATTTCACTTTCTTTATTGTCCCCACTTGAGGCAGAATCAAGAACGTATATATCCTCTTTATAATTGTTCACACCTACAAATTCACCTTCACCTTTAATGAGTAGCTCAAGAGGTTTACACGAATAACATCCTCCTTCTGGCTGTCTAC
>JAPLYR010000112.1 GCA_026395455.1 Candidatus Roizmanbacteria bacterium
AGCTCAATGTTGATTATTGCTTACAGTTTATAGTAGGATTGCCACAAGAAACATATAAAGATATTGAAAATGACATTGATTGGGCGTTCAAATTCCAACCAACCAATGTATCGTTTGACCCATTAATGGTTCTCAAAAACACGAGTCTCTATTTTGAAACACAGAAATATGGAATTGTGTATAGTAAAGTCCCTCCTTATGTAATCCATAAAACAAGCACCATTAGCAAAAAAGATATGGTTAAATTGGGGCAATTACTAAGAACACAGTACTTACTGTTTGATGTAGGTCTTTTACGAAACACAATTCGCTTTCTTAATACTACTTATAATATTTCCTATTCTGGTATTTATAAAGTCTGGATGGAATGGAATAAAGTATTCTTGCCAAATATAAAATATCTTAAGGCTTTGCAAGGAGAATTTCTTTCTTTCTTATCGGAACAATACAAGCTACAAATAAACGAAGACGTTCTTCAAACCCATCTCAATAGGGATCTTCAAAATTTACTATCAAGACAAAAAAGGGTTATATAAAGATTACTTGACAGAGGTTCTTGGTTTGAATTAAACTCAATACATGCATTTGTATAACAAGTTTTTTTTATTTGTCTTCATTTTTTTACTCTTGATTGTCATGGGCGAGGCTGGATACTATTATTACTTGTGTAAACAATCTCATACAAGTTGTTCTTATACTAATTTGTATTCTTTAAGAACAGTAACCGAAGCAAAAAACTTTACTAATTGGCTTACAAAAAATACAGCAACATCATCAATATCATTCCAAGTAGATGAGAAAAACACACCCATAATAATTGTACATACAAGTGGAAATATTATGAATTTAGTGGTTGACAATACTATTGCACGGTTTTCTCTAAAAAGAGATAAAGCATTAATAAATTTTAATTTCCCTATTAAAGCTGCTGAAGTATTTAATGACCAAAAAAGTGGGATTTCACTAAGTGCTACAACTCTTAAAGAAAATGAGACAATACTTGTACATGAAGTGTTTACATTCCAGGATGACAAGGTTGTACCACTTAATGTAAGATTGGTTAGAAATTGGGAAACCAAGGACGACAAATCTACTGGTGGAGTACAAAAATAGGAACAACTATCTATCTGTAATATAATGAAAGATGTAGGTTATGGCCAACAAACATTATAACCTCCAAGGTCTCGACACGTAGCATACACATTTAAAAACTCCATAAAATCATAGTTTTTTTTCAGTAAGGAAACCTTAATCTTTTTTTGAGTCACTTTTGGTTTTTGATATTTTTTCATGTATTTTAGAAATAAACTACTACTATAGATAATATCATATTTCCAAATAAGTTTGTTAATGCAATAGTAAACTACACCCCTAAGAAGGGCGTGATAACAAGTATTTTATTAGGTCACTTCCATTATTTTTTGAGAAGCTAAGTTCATATGCCTTTTTTCTCAACAAGGGGATATATTTTAATGAGATGTTTTTTTTAAGCCCTATAGAAACTTGCTCATATACATGTCCAAAATATGTTGGTTCCTTAAATAATTCAATTTTTTTAACTTCCATTACTTTTGATTTTTTTAAGAAATATATATTTCCAACAGGATATCCAATATTGCTTTTTTTATATCTATTTTTTTCAAGATAGGGTACTTGATAGAGAAAGAGTTTTCCACTTTTATCCATCTTCAACGCACACATATCATCACATAGTGGAGTGAATGTATTTTTTAACATAGTTACAATTGTTGACTTTCCTGCATTATTTGTCCCAGTAAAAATAACGGCTTTGTTATTTACCAAACAAGCAGAAGAATGCAAAAGTGGAATGCCCCTTTCCAATAGGAAGTTATAAATAATGGTTTTAAGGAAAAAATGAGCTTGAATATTATTAAGGCTTTTTGAAGTGATGATTTTGTTTGGTTTTTCTTCATAATATAAGCTCATAAAGGTAGCTCTTTTTACTTTCATTGTCCTAAATAAATATTTACTTCGAACCTCAACAAAAAGGTCAGGATGAGTAACTTCAGGCACGAAATAATCTTTGTAATATGTTTTTAAGACACGTTCAATAGAACTATTGGCAGCCTGATTAAAGCTTATTTGTATAACAAAATCGATTATTTTGAGAAAATAGGTATTCATTTTTTTGCAAGTGCAAGAACATTGGTACTTACGATTCTTTCTGCTTCAAGCTTTACAACAAGTGGAAATAACTTTTTGTAAAACGCACAACGATGAGGAATTCCATTTAGTGTTCCTGAACGCATCATCTCAAGTTTACATCTTCCTTTACATTGATATTTCCATAAACACTTATTACATATAGGATTATTTTCAACAGAAAAATGAACAAATTCTGGATTTTTTTCTTTAATAGCAGCTATAAAATCAAAAGCTTTATCAAATGGAATCTTCACTTCAGATGCTGGACAGACTTTGATCTCACAATTTGTTGTGACGGTATACTCAATATTTCCCGCTGAGCAGCCTTGTTTTGTAATAGATGTGGGAGTGTTGCTATGGGCGAAGTCAATGAAGGAAGTCGATCTATTTTTCATATCTCGTACTTTATACATGCTATAGACAGTTTTAATTGCCTTGAGGTAATAATCAATCGATTTATCGGTAAGTGCAAGGGGGCTTTCCCGACAAAATTGACTTGATTCTTTATAAAATTGAAATTGGAATTTAATTCCCTCCTTTACAAGGAATCGTGCAAGTTTTGGAAGGTGCTCTATATTTTTTGAAGTGACAGTGGTTGCAACGGCGCCTAAAACACCCTCAGTTTGGGCAAGTTTTATCCCCTTCATAATATATGGGAATGTGCTTATATCTCCCTTGATAAATTTCCGAGTAACATCATTGTACTTTTCAATTCCATCAAGAGATATGTTGACATGAACCCTATTTTCTTTGAAAAAAATAACATTCTCTTTTGTAAGTAATGTTCCGTTGGTAATTACATTTTTGTCGACTGATAGATTCTTATGATTTTTTTCAAATTGTTTTATTTGTAAAACTACTTTTTTAAGAGTGTCCAGATAGAGAAGAGGTTCTCCGCCAGAGAGAATAAAGTTGAGCTTAGTGTAGGGATATTTTTCTCTGAGTTCAGAAAGACGAGACAAAAATTTTTTAAACTTATCTACATTAATAACTTCCTTCTTTTTATCAACAAAGCAGTATGTGCACCTAAAATTACACTGATTGGTAATGTCAATCCAAAATGCGAGCATCTTACCACTGACAGATGGATTAAAATGCAAATAATTCTTTTTATTATCAAAGCTCAGGAGATCATATTCCATTAGATCCTCTAATATCTTCCTGCTTGATTTTTTATCAAGGTATGGAAGTTCTTTCGTTAATAATATGCCACATTCACGATACGTATACATACCAGTGAGAAGCTTTTTTAAAGCTGAATAGACCTCTTTTTTCAAAAGAAGTTGTCCCTTATAGGAATATGGGTTATAGAGAACTTTAATATGATGGATAGAAGTGATGTAGAGATTGTCAAAAAAACCTACTTTTTGATCTTCATATTCGCTTTTCCGAGCAAGCATAGGCTTTCCATTATAAGGTGGGTACAGATGTTATTCAAACGGAAAGGATATTATTTTTTGGAAGTTATAATTCCTTTTTTTACAAAATCGTTAAATACTTCATCAAAATCTGCTGTCATCTTTTTTTCATCTAGTCCGTATCTTTTTTTCATCTGAGCAACAATATCCTTTTTTGAAACATTCTTTTTTAACAAAGTGAAGATATAAGTTGCAGTTTCATTTAATGTATACAGAACAGATGCATCACTATCAAACAAAACAACTGAATCTTCTAGCTTTTGAACAATAAGGTTCTTATTGACTTTCTGTGTGCTTGTCATATTGGTATATAGTATACTACTGGCATATGAAAAGAAAGATACAAAAACGAGTATCAGAAAACAAGTTCCTTTTAGGTTTTATCGACTTTAAAAAAATCCTCTTTTTCCTCAAGAAAAATTTTATTTTAGCAATTTTTATTTTATGCATTGGATTAGTCGGGCTTATTGCATTTTATAAAATTTTTCTATCAAAACCTACATATGTATATGTAAAAGTGAGAGTTGGGCAAGGACTATGGTGGGCAAGTACTCAGCGTCCAGGGACATGGTTTATACATGCTATTAAAAATACGAAAGCTCAGCTAGATTTAACAGGAAAGCCAATTGCAGAGGTATTAGATGTATATTATTACCCCTACTGGGGCGGTAATCAATATGATGTGTATGTAACATTACGCCTCAAGGTTACAAAGGTTGGCGCAACGGGAGTCTACAACTATAATCGAGAGACAATTGGTGTTAGTGCACCAATTGACCTTGAATTTTCTAACACTCAATTTTCTGGCACAATAATCACTTTGACTGAAAC
>JAPLYR010000025.1 GCA_026395455.1 Candidatus Roizmanbacteria bacterium
AAGAAATTAGGGTTGCTCATGAAAGAAAAAAACATTGTTAAAGCAGTTTTTGACAGAGGTCCTTATACCTATTTGGGTCGCGTAAAACGACTCGCAGAAGGACTTCGTGAAGCAGGGATACAGGTTTAATAATTATTTTTTGATTGTATGGTAGATCAATTTGAAGAAAAAAAGCTAGAAGAGAGAATATTACTCATTAAACGAGTAACAAAGAAAATAACTGGTGGAAGCCACATCACTTTCGTTGCGGTTGTCGCAGTTGGAGATCGTAAAGGAAAAGTTGGTGTTGGAATGGGAAAAGGACGAGAAGTACCACAAGCTATCAGAAAAGCGTTCACAAAAGCACAAAAGAAAATGATTAAGATTCCTGTTTACAAAGGAACAATTCCACACGAAGTATTCTTGAAATATAAAGCAGGCGTCGTTTTCCTTAAACCAGCTCCAGAAGGAACAGGACTTAAGGTTGGAAGTGTAATTCGAACCATTTTTGATCTTGCAGGAGTGTATAATGTATCAGGCAAAATCATTGGATCTAGAAATCAAATAGTAAACACACACCTCATCATGAAAGCAATTGGCATGTTGAAAGACAGAGCATTATCAGTTTCCGAAGGCACAAAGAACGAATGATATCATTTTTAGCGAATCTACCAACATTAGTTGCCCGAGCCAAAAAACGATTAGGTCGAGGTATCGGAAGTGGAAAGGGTGTAAAAAGTGGACGTGGTACAACACGACATCAGAAAGCACGATCTACTATCCCATTGCACTTTGAAGGTGGACAAGGACGACTTGTGAAGAGATTCCCACTTCTTCGAGGAAAAGGAAGAAACTACAGTAGAAAAACATATAAGTATGTTCTTTATTCTGAACAGCTTAATGTATTTGAAAATGGAGCTGTTGTAGATATCGCAGCTTTATTTAAAGCAAATCTTATTGAAGCAGATGCAAAAAGTCCAATCGTAAAGCTCATTAAGAAAGGGGAAATAACTAAAAAATTGACAGTTGCTTTACCAGTTACTCAATCGGTAAAAGCAATGATTGAGAAGGCGGGCGGTACCGTGAGAGTATGAAAGATCTAGCGGAAAAACTAAGATTACTTGCGCATGATGAAACTCTAAAAAGAAAGATCTTTTTTACCCTCGCAATTTTCTTATTTTTTCGCATCTTTGCATTTCTTCCTGTCTCAATAATCAATCTAACAAAGCTTAAAGCTTTATTTGATCAAAGTCAGTTTCTTTCTCTTCTTGATATTTTTTCCGGAGGAACACTTGTCAACTTCTCTATAATGGCTCTTGGATTGAATCCATACATCAATGCATCAATCATTCTTCAACTTCTTTCCGTTATATTCCCTCAGCTTGAGGCGCTTGCAAAAGAAGGCGAATATGGACGTTTTAAAATGAATCAATACACTCGTTTTTTAACGGTGCCTTTAACTATTGTTCAAGCAATTGGTATTTATGTACTCTTAAAGAATCAAAAAATACTCACAAATCTATCTCCTCTTGAGTTTTTCTCATTTATCTTTACGCTCGTTGCAGGAACATTTATTCTCGTATGGTTTGGAGAGTTGATTTCAGAATTTGGAATGGGAAATGGTATTTCACTCATCATCTTCGCAGGCATCGTAGGGAGATTGCCCGTTATTCTTGGTAAAACAGCAACAACTCTGAATCAAGAAATGATAATAAACTTCCTTGTATTTGCCATTGTATCTGTTGGCGTTATTGCAGCAGTAGTCTTTATTAATGAAGCAATTCGACGAATTCCCGTTTATTATGCTAAGCGCATAAAAGGAAATAAAGTGTACCAAGGGGCAACAAACTATCTTCCACTCAAGTTAAACCAAGCTGGAGTGGTGCCAATCATCTTTGCTGTTTCATTTGTTCTTTTTCCTCAATTGGTCGGAAACTTCCTTCAATACTCAAAACAGCCAGTTGTAGCTGCAGTTGCACGATTTTTAGTGACAACATTCAAACCATCAGGTGCAGTTTATAATATTCTTTATTTCCTCCTCGTTATTGGGTTCACATTCTTCTATACAATAATCGTATTTAGCCCACAGAAAATTTCTGAAGAAATTCAAAAACAAGGTGGCTTTATTCCAGGTATTCGTCCAGGAATAGCAACAAAGCAATACTTAGAACAGGTGCTTTACAAAATAACAAGTGTTGGCGCTTTATTCCTTGGACTTATTGCCGTTATGCCTACTGTACTTTCTGCAATTACAGGAATCACCGGGCTCGTCATTGGGGGAACAAGTATATTAATCGTCGTTTCAGTCATTCTTGAATCATTCAAAATGATGGAGTCTCAACTTGTCATGAAGAGCTACGATAAATTTGCTCGTTGAGATGAGAATTTGGAGTTAAAAAAATTATAAAAATTATATAAATCACTATGGCAAAAAAAGGATCACGCGTACTTTTCGGATTGGTCTGTGAAGTATGTGGAAAACAAAACTATGTTTCCCAAAAAAACAAAGTAAACACAACTGAACCGCTCAAATTGAAGAAATACTGCAATCAGTGTAAAAAGACAGTAGCCCACAAGGAACGCAAAAAATTAGGTTAATTACGATTGTTCATCTTAATTTTCTATGAAGTTTGTACTTATTGGTATACAAGGGTCTGGAAAATCAACACAGGGAAATATTCTCTCAAAGCTGTTTAACATTCCCTATTTATCAACAGGACATATCTTCCGTGAAATTGCAAAGGAAAAAACTACCCTTGGTAGATATATTAAGGAAACAATCAATTCTGGTGCGCTCGTACCAGATGAAAAAACTATTGAGATAGTAAATGGGTATCTTTCACGACCTGAATATAAGCGAGGATATATCCTTGATGGATTTCCTCGTACACTGAAACAGGTCGAAAAATTTAAAAATAATGTAGATAAAGTTATCTATCTTCGTATTCCTGACAAGGAAGCATTGTGGAGACTCACCAATAGAACTCAACAGAGAGACGATGAGACACTTCCTGCCATCAAAAAAAGAATTCACATGTTCCATACATTTACCGATACAGTTATTGAATACTACGATAAAGAAAAAAGACTTATCGATATAGATGGAACAGCAACCATTGAAGAAGTAAATAAAGAAATTCTAGAAGGATTGGGAAAACAACTTGTTGAGAATAAAGTTATTGAATGGAAACCAAAAAAGACAATTATTGCACTTGTTGGATT
>JAPLYR010000109.1:0-8170 GCA_026395455.1 Candidatus Roizmanbacteria bacterium
CTTCAACTGCTTTTTCTTCCTTAAGTTCTGCTTTTGCTGTTTTTTCTTCAGCATGAGTTGTTTTATGTTCTTCTTTTTGTTGTTTTTCGATGTCGGCTAGTCCGAGTATTCGTGTGCGAATTTTTCCCATATTTATATATTTAAAATTTGTATTATTCTGTGTCAATTCCCATTGATCGTGCAGTCCCTGCGACAACTTTTTTTGCTGCATCCATATCATTTGCATTCATATCTGGCATTTTATCTTTTGCAATTTGTTCAAGTTGTGCATTGGTAAGCTTTCCAACTTTTTCTGTGTTTGGTTTTCCTGATGCAACTGAAAGACCAAGTGTCTTTTTGATCATTGCTGCAACTGGAGGAAGTTTTGTGATAAAGCTAAATGATCTATCTTTATAAACAGTGATGACTGCTGGAATAATATTTCCCTTTAATTTAGCCGTTCGTGCATTATATTCTTTGATGAAGTCCATGATTGGTACGCCATGTTGTCCTAATGCTGGTCCGACTGGTGGTGCCGGTGTGGCTTCTCCTGCTGCCAAGTTTAATTTAAGCTGTGCTTTTATTTCTTTTGCCATACGATAAAACGAATAATAATTATAATTTTGCTACCTGTAAAAAGTCTAGTTCCACAGGAGTTTCTCGGTCAAAGATTGACACAAGGACACGAACCTTGCCCCGTTCGTCATCCACTGCCTCAATCGTTCCAAGGAAATCGGCGAATGGACCTTCTGTAATCTTGACTGCTTCACCTGTGCTGAACTTTGTTTTAAACTTTGGTTGCTCTTGTTGCACAAATTTCATGATTGCCTGTACTTCTTTGTCTGAGATTGGAGTTGGTTTCAAACCTGCTCCTACAAATCCCGTAACACCTTCTGTGGTGCGTACAACAAGCCATGAATCATCGTTTAATACCATTTTGACAAGGATATAGCCAGGGAACACTTTTTCCACAGCTTTTGCTTTTTTCCCTTTTTTGATGACAATAATGTCTCTCATTGGGATTACGATTTCGAAGATACTTTCTTCAACTCCCAAACTTTTGATACGCTGCTCAAGAGCATGTTTTACTTTATTTTCATATCCGGTTTGGATGTGAATAACATACCACTTGGCGTTGTTACCAACGGCAGGTACGGTTTTAAGAGCTTCCTTTTGTTCTTGTTGGACGTTTGTGTCCATATGCGTAACCAAAAAATATATGTAATAAGCGAGCCTGATTTATCGCGTTTTTGCCAATAGTTCAAGACCCTTTGTTAACAGAACATCAATTATACCGATATATACCCCAATAATCAAGGATATTCCGATCACAATAACCGTCAATCGAAACGTTTGTTCTTTCGTGGGCCAAGTAACTTTCTTCAGTTCTTCGACAATTCCACTTCCAAATTGTGTTTTAAAGACAGGTTTTGCCATACTTGCTTATTGTAGCACAAAATTTTCATTATAATGAAGTATTATGACCAAAGAACTTATCCACTCAATAATCCTCGTTGTCTGCATTGCACTTGCCTTTATTTTTCCTCAAACTCCTCTTGCAGCATATGATATTGAGATTGCAGCAGCGCTCTTTGTCATACTTTTTGTTGCGAGACGATTTTCGATATTTTCAAAAAAAACGCGCCTGTTTGAAAGTGTCGCTTTCACCTTTATTATTGTAGGGGTTATCACCACAACCGGAGGACTTGCCTCTCCCTATTTTTTCTTAATTCACTTTCTTCTCTTTGCATTAACACTCCTTCTTGAGCCACTCATTCCTATTATTGTTACTATTACTCTTATGTTGTTTTTTCTTCTTACCATGTCTGGAAATGCATCATTCATGCACCTTCTTCCCGTCTTTTCGCTTGCTCTCATGACGCCTTTTGCTCTGATTTTAGGAAATGAGTACGAAGAAACAAAACGATTGAAGAAATCACTTTCAAATCAACAAGAGAATACATTCTTGTTTTTATCACTCATGCTAAAAAATAATTTGAAAGAGATTCAAAAGAGTCTTGATAATTTTTCCGGAGACCACGAATTATCTGCGATTAAGCGACAAGTTCGCACAATGGACAAATTGATCGATATGTTTGAAAGTAAGACGAGTGAATCGAATGATTAATGAGTAAACCACACCATAATGAATAAAAAAAATATAATAATTGCATTTTTCTTGCTTTCTGTTCATTATTTTTTTGTCATTCCAACTTGTGCCATTAATATGCAGTCGGGTGAATATCGGATACAAATGGGAACAGTTGATAGTGGAGGAGGAAAAATGACAGATCCAGTAGATGATACATATACTCTTTCCTCTTCTATTGGACAGTCTGCTGCAAAAGAATTTCAATCGAATGGATATGTGGTAAAAGCTGGATTTCAATACATATATTCTCGTATCCCCTTCTCATTTTATCTTTCAACGATTCGGGTTGATTTGGGAACACTCCTTCCCAATTCTCCGCGAACAGGAGATATTACGATGAAAGTTTCATTTGGTGGAGCAGGGCAATATATCGGACCGATACTATATCGTTTACTGGTTGTAATGGAGGAGTTGACACTTGCACAATCACGAACGCAAAATTATGGACAAGTTCTTCTGCCTATGGATTTGGATATACAATGACCGGACAAGACATTCCAACTGACTTTATAAGCAGCTCCTATTTTCGCCCTTTTGCAAATAGACTCACTTCAGAAAACCCTGCAACTATTATGCAAAGTACCAATGTAACTGCAGATATAACGCCAACTCCTGCTATCCCCTATACTCCAGCACCTGCTCTTACTGGTGTCCCACGTGCAACTACCCATCAAGCGATTATTACTATGAAAGCAAATGTTTCAGGGTTACAGCCAGCGGGAACATATGCTGCTGTCATACGATTTTTAGCAACACCATCATTCTAATGAAAAATCAAACATCAAATATAAAATGTCAAAAAAGTATTTTTTCATTTTGCTTTGTCATTGTTATTTTTGCATTTTGCAATTTGAATTTTGTGCATGCCCAGCAAGTGAATCTTTCTATGAGTCCTCCCATTGTCCAGACAAGGATTAAACCAGGGAAATCTATTATTATTGCCTACACAGTTCAAAATAGTGGGGACCCAACCAATCTTCAATTTCTTATACGTCCTTTTACTCCTATTGGACAACTCGGATCACTCACTGTCTCTCAGCAACTAGAGGGACCAGTGCAGTTTAATTTGGAAAATGCTGATGCGGTACTTGAAAAGCCATTCTTTTTCCCTTCAAAAGAAAAGAGGCAGGCAGTTTTACGAATTCATATTCCTCCAGGAGTACCTGATGGAGATTACTACTATATGGTTATGGCAGAAACCGTACCAGCATTTGGAGTTGCAGGTCAATCGACGGGAGTTGCATCGGCATCGATTGGTTCCCCGCTACTTATATCTATTACTGAGTCAGGGGTCACTGAAGCAAAAGCTACGATAGGAGAATTTTCATTTATCCCTGACTACACATTTACTGTCGGAAAGAATGTCGTTCGTATTGTTGACAATGCAAAAGAGCTTGCCATTGTTTGTTCTGTCCGAAATATGGGGAAAAACCTTATTCAACCTCAAGGAACCATTACAGATCAGTTCGGCGACACAAAAAATAAATATAATATCATTCCTCAAAACATATTAAGCAATTCACAACGCATTATAAAAACGTTCTCTGATGAGAATCTTGATAAAGCAGGATCAACCCTTATCCTTTCCCCTATTTCAGCTGGCAATCATAGAGTAACTGCAGAAATGACATTTGGGGAAAACGCATCAGTGCAATATAAAACGCTTGAATTTCTCGCACTTCCTCTGAGGCTTATATATATATCCTTCTTCTCACTTCTTATTGTATTGGGGCTATTTGTTGTACGATACATAAAACGAAATACTAAACACTAAATCTTAAATACTAAGCAAATTCTAAATCATAAGTTTAATAACTTCTAATTTTTAATTTAAAATTTAAAATCAATTTTAAAATTGAATAAAAATTCAAAATTTAAAATTAAAGAGAGAACAATCCAATACCGCTAATAACTACCTTTAGGCTGCCCTAATAATACTTTCTCCCCATTTTGCGGCTTATAATCCCTTGTGAGTATTCTGTTTATCTTTTATTCCTAATACTATGCAAGGTTTTATTGAATCGTTTAAACCGTTTATCATGCGCTATAAAAGTGAAGTGCTCCTTGTTGGGTCTGCATTTTTAATTAGGAGCATCTCACTTGTTCTTTTCTTTCAGCAAAAAGGTGGTGAACAAGTACCCTTAGTGGTTCCAGAAAAACAAGAAACTCGTACCAATGTGTCCAAACAAACTATCACTGTAGATATTTCAGGCGCAGTAAAACATCCATTTGTATATACATTTCATTTCCCTGCTCGTATTATTGATGCAATTCAAAAAGCGGGTGGATTGACAGAAGAAGCCGATGAAGCATTTGTCAAACGAAGTGTTAATTATGCACGCATAATAAATGATCAAGAAAAAATATATATTCCATTTCTTTCAGACACTGCAAATGGATATCTTATGGAGAATAAAAGAGTCATCGACTATACACAACCCAATATATCTTCACAACAAACAACAGATAATGCGCTCATTAATATTAATGCAGCATCCATTATCGAACTTGATCAACTACCTGGAATCGGTAAAGTTCAATCAGAGGCAATTTTTAATAATCGCCCCTATACCTCGATTGAAGATTTAGTAAAGAATTCTGTTCTGAAACAATCAGTGTACGACAAAATAAAAAGTCTGATTAGTGTCTATTAATATGAATAGTGCCTTGCTACTTGCCGTTCAAGGAATTGACCATTCATTTCATGAACCCTATGCCTCCCTTATGAAGGGACTTGTATACGGCATCCCTATCCAAATTGATCCACTATTAAAACAAGAAATTGTAAAAAGTGGCTTAGCCCATTTGGTTGTATTGTCGGGAGCAAATGTAACGCTCTTAACGCAATTTTCAGAGAAACTATTTTTTTCATTGAGTAAAAAAGTGGGGATTCTCTTTCAGCTTATTTTCCTGTGTGGATTTGTATCTCTTGTTGGACCTCAAGCGCCTTTGATGCGTGCAGTTTCCATGTTTATGTGCACGGTCGTATGTGTTCTCGCATGAAGACCTTCCTATTGCAATTCTTCAACCCAAATGGATTACGTCTATCTCCTTTCAGCTTTCTGTGTTTGCAACAATTGGCATTATTATATGGGGAACTATTTCTCCCTATTTTGAAAAAAAATTAAATCCTTTGACTGAGGTTTTTTTTGAATCATGGGTTGTTTTTTTAGTCACTGCTCCTGTGTCTATTTGGTACTTTAAAAGTATTTCTGTTATGAGTCCTATAAGCACTGCTTTGGTGTCTTGGCTTATTGTGCCACTTATGGTTGCTGGCTTTGCCATATCTGTACTCCATATTGTCGTTCCACCCTTTGCAACGTTGATTGCCATCCCCACTCAGATGGGGTTGCAGTTTGTTATTTACATCATCCAATTCACGAGTCATTTACCATTTGGATATATTGTGTTTTGATGATATTTAATCGTACTTCCATTGGGTTGATATGTATAGCATGTATTTTGACACTTAGTTTGTCTATCCAGTCCGCCCTCTCTTTTGAGATTATATTTTGTGATGTCGGACAAGGTGCGGCAACTCTCCTTCACTTGGGCACTTATCAAATTCTTATCGATACTGGTCCTGACAAAAGAGTGCTCAATTGTATTGGACGTCATATTCCTTTTTTTGATCATACCATCGAAACCATTATTATTTCCCATAATCAAAAGGACCATAATGGAGGGCTATCGGCAATTAATAATAAATATAAAGTGAACTTTGTATATGGACCTCTTCCAAAACCAATGGTGTCAAAAGATACCGTATTTGTTGAAGTGAAAAATACTATTACTCTTAAGATTAAGAATATCTCTATACTAATACATAAGGCTTCTCAAAGCTCCAAAGAACTTAATGACTCTGCTAATGTTGTAACGATACATACATCGAATAAAGTGTCTCATACCATCTTTCTTCCATCCGACATAAATGGGTTAGAACTAAAGAGTCTCCTTCCAAAAAATACAACCATTCTTGAGGTCCCCCATCATGGCTCAAAATATGGCTTATATCCAGATTCACTCGAATTAGCACACCCCACGGCAGCTGTGATAAGTGTCGGGAAAAAGAATACGTATGGACATCCTTCAAAGGAGGTGTTAGCTATACTGAAAGCCGAGAATATAAAGATATGGAGGACGGATAAACAGGGAGAGTTGGTAATTGACTTAAAATAAATAAGCGTGCCCCGTTTTTAATATTTGATAAATCTCGCATATGCCGGCAGTTGCGCCGTTTTGCATCGCTTTTTCCACCTCACTCTCAACCCTCATCCGCAAAAAGGTCAACATGCCTGGCATACTGCTTCGAATTATCAAAATACACACAGTTACAATATTCGTGTTATTCTTTTTAGCAACTCGAAGTAATATACTGTAACACGTGACATTTCTGCCAGGGTACTTTGGGGTTGGTGGGGAAAACGAAGCAGAAGGCGTCACTGGACAGCGTATACGAGAGTTGCGAAAAAGAAATGGGGTATGAATATGCAAGAATTGCAAAGAAGCCTGATTTTACACGATAAGAATCAAGAAATAATTTAGGAAAGAAGAATTCCTTGTATCTCTTTGAAGATATTCATTGCTTCAAAGCCGATCCAGCTTTCTCCCACTAATTCTTTTGGAAGTCCTGGATCTTCTCGTAGTATTCCAACGTACTCTTTAAGCACATTAGTAAACTTTGCAATTTTCTCTCCGTCTCCAGAAAGAATACTGTGCCATTTTTTGAATAACTCACGATATTTCTTGTCTAATGAAGATTTTCCCCATACTTTTTCAATAAGAGTCTCACGATCTCCAAATACATGATCCGCCTCAAATGCTTGACAGTATTGAGCTTCTTGTTTTCCGTCAACTAATTCGTGCAAAGTCTCCATGACCGGATGTGGAGTAAGCCAGAACGATCGGTGCCAAGGTCCAAGACCCCATCCTTGCATCTCTCTTCTTAATCTATCTCGCAATTCTCTTTTACTTTCTGGAATTTCATATGAAATGATTCGCAATTTTTTATCCCATGTTTCTTTTAAGAATCTAAAAGAAGGAAATTCAAGCGCTAGTGAATGAAATCCTTTTTGAGTCAGTTTATAAGAAGGAACCTCATCTTTTGATGACCCCTTTGTTATTTCTCCTGCGCGAACTAAAGAAGCAAGTGTCGCTTTTGTTTTTTGATTGAGTGAAAAGTCAAACATTTGTTGAACATTTTCATCAAGTGAGATTTCTATAAAGTCAACGTTTGATAAAAGGAAAAGTGCGAGTAATATTTTCGTTCGACGTTCTTTTATTCCCATATATGTGACCAATATAACAGACGGGAAAATACATGTCAATAGGGAAATTTAAGAACATATTCATCATGAACATTCACAGACAATGTTTTTTGTATTCACCAAACTTTAAACTCCAAAAAAAATATAAATACATTTGACAAATCGAAATCAATATCTTTAAATGAAACTAATACCTAAATTTTTTACTTATCTATTATGTATATTAAGAAAGGAATGAGAAAGACAATTTCAGTTTCGATTCTTGCAGCATTCTTGATGCTACAAGTACTTCCCTATTTGCCAACATCGGTGCAGAACATTCCATTAGTATATACATTAAAGAAGGCTTCTTTATTTAATCCAGCCGAGATTGATGCTGTGGGTATTTCATCTGCTTCTGCTACTCTTACTAATCCACGTCTTTCATTTCATGGTCTGGTAAATACAACTATTGCCATTGGTGGAAGTGTTGCAGTTGTAAAATCATCTGGAGCTGGTGGAGACTATAACACAAGAAACATTTTTCCAAATGATGGAGTTAAGATTGATGCAAATGCTGTAATAAATGTTGCATCAGTGTCTTCTAATCTTACAACATTCACACTCAAGACTCCTCTTGTATCACAAGCGCTTGCAGACACAAATATGACTGTTGCACAAGGTGGACAGCTAAAAATGCAAATATTTACACAATCAAATATCCCAGTTGGAGGAAGTATTAAAATTTCCGTTCCAGCACCAAATCAAATTAGTGGTCTCACAACCGATGGTA
>JAPLYR010000109.1:8183-9169 GCA_026395455.1 Candidatus Roizmanbacteria bacterium
AGTGGATTTGATACAAATACAATGACAAATGCAAATACTACATGTCCAGGTACATTTACTGCAGGTACATTCACTGCAGGAGCAAGTGGAACACCACATACATTTACATGTAACTATTCTGGTGGCGCAGCACTTGCCGCAGGAACACCACTCACCGTGATTATTGGAGACAATTCAAAACCACTGATCAACCCTGCTCCTATTTCTGGAAGTCATGCACAGGGAGTTGCGGATGTTTATACAATAAAAGCTGAAACATATTCAGGTACAAATGGTGCGGGCACACTTCTCGAAGATGGATTTGCTCGAACCGCTCCTATAGAAGGAGTACTCGTTACCGCAACTGTTGATGAAACATTGCAATTTACTATTGCAGGTGTTGCAGCAGGCGCAAGCACATATTGTGGACAAGCACATAGTGCTGGTATTACAACATCAGCAACAGCAGTGCCATGGGGCACACTTGGATCTGGCTACGTAATTGATAAAAATGAGGCAGTTCAACAACTTATTGTTACAACCAATGCTTCAAGTGGATATAAAGTATATGCGGAAGAAAATGACCAAATGGGTCTTGAAGGCGCCGCATGTTCAGGTTCAGCACCTTCTGTTGAGCCATACACATTTACTGGACCAACAACGTGTATTAAAGACGTATCTGTAGGATCAATAAGCCACTTAGTTGCTGCTGACTGGGGAGCAACTCCAGGAGTAAACTACGGATTTGGTTATGCCACACAAGGTGCAGACTCAGTTGTTGCTTTTAACTCTGGCGGTACTTATATGGCTCGTCAGTTTGCTGATCAACAAGCAAGTGAAGATAAATATGCCACAGGCGCAGATGTTATGACAAATAGTGGACCAGTAAGCGCAAGTGCCGTATACGTTTGTTACAGAATCAACATTGCGGGCACACAACCAGCAGGTTATTACTTTAGTAAGTTGAAATATACTGCAGTTCCTAAGTTTTAATAATTTATCTTAAG
>JAPLYR010000109.1:9175-9641 GCA_026395455.1 Candidatus Roizmanbacteria bacterium
GTTCCTAAGTTTTAATAATTTATCTTAAGTGATTTAAGGATTAATATATACATATGAGAAGAAATATAAAGAATATAACAGCTACAATGATTACAGCCGTTATAATGGTTGTATTATCTCAGCATGTATCAGCCCAATCAAGTATTCCTCTCACTGTGGGCCCAGCACGACAACAGATCACAATTAATCCTGGAGAAACAGCTAATTTTGCAATAAAATATTACAACCAAAGTGAAATTCCTCTGAATGGTACAGTAAATAGTGCTGATTTCGTCGTTGATAGTACTGATGGATCTCCTCGTATTATTGATAATATAGACCAAGCCAATCCAAAATTTACCGCTTCAAAGTGGATAACATTATCACTTGATCAGATAACAATTGCTCCAAATGATCGTGTAATCGTAACTGGTTCCCTTTCGGTTCCAAAAGATGCACGACCAGGTGGACGATATGTATCAGTCTA
>JAPLYR010000011.1 GCA_026395455.1 Candidatus Roizmanbacteria bacterium
CAGGACAAAAAGCAGTCATAACAAAAGCTCGAAAATCAGTTTCAGCATTTAAAATTAGAGAAGGACTTCCAATCGGAGTCAAAGTTACATTAAGAGGAAATAGAATGTATGAATTTTTACAAAAATTCATCACAATCGTTATTCCAAGACTGAGAGATTTTAAAGGAATTGATGACAACGCAGTAGATGCACACGGCAATTTAAACATTGGATTTACAGAACAAACATTATTTCCAGAAATTGAATACGATAAAGTGGATAAACTACGTGGCCTTCAGATTACCGTTGTAACAACAGCAAAAGATAAGAAAAAGGGAAGATTACTATTTGAAAAATTGGGCGTTGCATTTAAAAAATAATCACATATGGCAAAAACATCAGATGAAGTAAAATTCAAACACGAACAAAAGTTTAAGGTACGCAACCATAACAGATGTCAGATTTGTGGAAGATCCAGAGGATATATGCGCCGATTTGGCCTTTGTCGCATCTGTTTCAGACGAAGAGCATTAGATGGAGAGATTCCAGGAGTTAGAAAGATTTCTTGGTAAACAATTATGAGTAGATCAATAAAAAAAGGACCATATGTAGATGAAAACCTTATGAAAAAGGTTATGGCACAAAAAAAGGGTGCAGATAGAAGTGTCTTATTGACATGGGCTCGTGCAAGTCAAATTGCACCAGAGTTTGTCACACACAAAATAGGAATTCACAATGGAAAAAAACATATAGAAGTTCTTATCACAGAAGGAATGGTAGGACACAGACTTGGAGAATTTTCATTAACCCGAACGTTTAAGGGTCATGGAAAGATTACAAAGAGAACAGCAGATAAAACTTAATAATTGATATATATTTATGAACGATCCAATAATTGATCTGATAATAAGAATAAAAAATGCATACATGACTATTCTGTTGAAGGGGAAGTTATTAAGACTATCGAAGTTGAACTCATGTACACAAAAGGTGTGCCTGCAATGACAGATGTAAAGATTGTTTCAAAGCCAGGAAAAAGAGAATATGTTTCATACACAGATTTGAGATCAGTAATGAATGGAATGGGTGTATCATTTTTATCAACACCAAAGGGAATACTCACAAATAGAGAAGCACGCAAAGAAAAGATTGGTGGAGAATTATTATTTATGATTTGGTAATACTATGTCAAAAATTGGGCAAAAAGTACTCACTGTTCCAGCAACTGTAACACTTACAGTCGAAGGAAACGTGGTAACAGTAACAGGAAAATTAGGAGTCTTAACGGTTGTATTACCACAGGGAATCACCATTGAAAAAGGACAAGATAACACCTATTCAGTAATTCGAAGAAGCGATTCAAAAGAATTGAAGTCACTTCATGGCACATTTAGAACACTTATCGACAACGCAGTTGTCGGAGTAGAAAAAGCATGGGAAAAAAGACTTGAAGTAGTTGGAACAGGTTTCAATGTAAAGATGCAAGGACAAGACCTTGTTTTCAAAGTGGGCTATTCACATCTTGTTCCTTATAAAGCAGTAGAAGGTATCACATTTGCAGTCGAAGGAAATAATATCGTTATCATCAGTGGAAGAGACAAGCAGCAAGTTGGTGAAATTGCATACAAAGTAAAAATGCTTAAGAAACCAGACGCATATAAAGGAAAAGGTATTAAATATGAAGGAGAGAAGTTAAGAATTAAGCCAGGAAAGAAAGCGGCTAAAACAGCATAAGAGCCTGACATACACCTATGAAACAACACATCACACCAAATAGAAAACTCAGAAGAAAACGAAGAGTCAGTATGAACATCATTGGTTCTGCTGATAGACCACGTATCTCAGTATACAGATCAAGTAAAAATGTATATTTACAAGCAATTGATGACACAGCAGAAAAAACACTTTGTGCAGTACACAGCAAGACAGTGACAAGTGGAAAAAAAGCTGATGAAGCATTTGAAGTCGGAAAGAAATTAGGGTTGCTCATGAAAGAAAAAAACATTGTTAAAGCAGTTTTTGACAGAGGTCCTTATACCTATTTGGGTCGCGTAAAACGACTCGCAGAAGGACTTCGTGAAGCAGGGATACAGGTTTAATAATTATTTTTT
>JAPLYR010000007.1 GCA_026395455.1 Candidatus Roizmanbacteria bacterium
TATTCCTTAAATCCCATTTTTTCATAAAGCTGCCTTGCTACGGGATTATTCCCAAAGACGCCAAGTGTGATTATCTGCAATCCAATAATATTTTTTTGAGCTTCTTCTATAACTTTGTTCATAAGGAAACTTCCTAATCCTTTTTTTCTCCACTCTTTTGAGATGATAAGGCCAAATACACCAATATGTGTTTCAACTTTTTCCTTGGTAACAATATCTCCTACTCCAATAAGTTCTTCTCCATGAAAAACTAATAGTTTTACTGCAAGCTTATTATTAACTTTCTGAATAAAATTTTCTACATAACGAGACTCTTCTTCCAGACTCATTTGTTCCCCCTGCATCATAATGTATGTCTGCTCAATGGAAATGGTGTTCATAAAATGAAGAAGTCTTTCTACATCATCTCGCCTTACATGGCGAATAATAATATCCACCCCATTATGATTTCCTTTAAATAGAACCATGCCTTCTAACATATAGCTAATTGTACCACTGTATAATGAGACTTTATGAATTGGTTTATACTTGCTCTTCTTGCCGGCACTGCTTCCAATTTTTTTAATATTTTTAATAGATCGTCTTTAAAAGAAAAGGGGGACTCTACTGTGTATGCATGGTGGTTTGAGGTTATTCGTTTTATTGTTTTTCGCATTATTTTTCTTCCACAGCATATATTACCTCAGCATGTGGAGGATTATTTTTGGCTTCTCCTTCTTGGTATAAATGAGGCTGTTTCTGTCTATTTCTTTATGCGTTCTCACCAACTTACTGACCTTTCCCTTTCTACTTTTATTGTTAAACTCCAACTTATCTGGACTCCTCTCATCGCATTCGTCTTTATTGGAGAACGTCTATCCTTACTTGACTATGGAGCTATTGGAATAATACTCATTGGAATATTCATTGCAATTTATTCCAAAAAAATGAAAAGTGACAAGGGAATTGTTATCACTTTTATTTCTTCTCTATTTATTGCGCTCAATGCAGTGTTTACAAAAAAAGTTACAGGAATATCAAGTACTCCGTTTATCATCATGATGATGTCGCTTCCTTCTATCTTTATTCTTCCCTTGTTGATGAAAAATTCTTACAAACGAATAGTGACTATTTCAAAAAAAACATTTTTACAATGTTTATCTGGTTCGATATCTAATATTATTGCCATGTTTCTTGCTATAAATGCAATACGACTGGGGTCCACGAGTAAAGTTTCAGCTGTATATCAAGGTATGATGGTTATTTCGCTTCTCTATAGTGTTATTGTCCTAAAAGAAAGAAGACAATTATGGCAAAAGGTAATTGGCGTGGTAGTAATATTATTAGGTCTTTATGTTCTTTCTCAATAAATATGAAAAATATAATAATACTTTTTGATATTGACTATACAATCTTTAATACACATCAGTATAAAAAAAATACTATTACATACATCTGCTCCCGTTTTCATGTTGCAAGCGAAGACATGAAACTATTTGATACAGAGTATCGATCAAAGAATCTCAATCCTGCGGGGGTAAACATGAAAGATTACACAGAAAAGATGGCAGTAAAATTTTCTCTATCTTCAAAAGACCTCTATCAACTTCTGATCGACACTGAGGAAATATTTATGGACACACTCTATCCCGATTCTCTTCCCACTCTCTCCCATTTATCCAAACAATACACACTGGGAATATTTTCTCAAGGTCACCTGCCTTTCCAAAAAAATAAACTTATTAAAACAAATATTCTCCACCTATTTGAAGAACAACATACCTATATTCACCTTGATAAAACTCATATAGACCATATGCAAGGATTGCCAAAAAATGCACTAGTTGTTGATGATAAAGTAACGGTAATTGATCACGTCTCAAAGCATATTCCAGCAATTCACATTGATAGAGATCATAAAATTGAAAAGAGTAATTTTCCGATAATTCACTCTCTCAGCGAGCTTCCTGAGGCTATCAATCGTCTTATGGAGACAGCAATTTGATCAAATTTTTGGTAAAATATACACACGTTCATAGCTTTTTTGGTTCTTATTTGGGGAGTAGTGTAACGGTAACACGCCTGACTTTGGATCAGCGCGACTCTAGGTTCGAATCCTAGCTCCCCAACACTCATGGACTCTAAATATACAAAAACCAATTTGAAGCTTTATATTGTTGTCTTCTTGGGGTAAACCTATTCGTAAACTCTTCAAAAAAAATTTGAATCAAATTTTCTGAAGTAGAATTATTTAGATATTTATAGCGGTCTATATATTGGTATATGTGTATTTTAGTTGTAATAAAACGATATAGTATAATTAGATTGTTGTATCAGTCTATATTTGATTGCATTATGCAAGAAAGTTATGATAATAGTATTTAAAAAACACATATCTTCAGAAGCTGTCTCTAAGATAGGCACACAACTTTCAAAACATAAATTAAGATTTCATATCTTTGGAAAGGAAGGATTAATTAAAGTTTTTTCTTCTCACACTCCTATAAAATTCACTGATAGTATAACTAAAAATCCCTTTGTTAAAAAGGTTGTTGATTCACCATATATGCTCTCCTCAATACATGTGGGAAATAAAAATACTTCTTCCCTTTCACAGATGTTGGACCTTAAAGTCAAAGGTCCCATTTTTATGGCAGGTCCCTGTTCTGTGGAGAATAAAAGTCAAATTGTATTGTCTGCAAAACTTGCGAAATTGTCTGGTTCACATGTCCTACGTGGCGGCGCATATAAACCAAGAACATCTCCCTATGAGTTTCAAGGTCTTGGTGTTGAGGGATTAAAACTTATGCACCTCGCTGCAAAAAAATATAGTTTGCTGTCAATATCTGAAGTATTAGACCCACGAGACATCGAGGTGGTCAATGAATATATTGACATTCTCCAAGTTGGAACAAGAAATATGTATAACTATGCGCTATTAAAAGAATTAGGAAAAATAGACAAACCAGTACTTCTTAAAAGAAGTATGAATGCAACATATAAAGAGTTTTTGCTCGCGGCTGAATATATACTCTCAGGAGGGAATAAAAAAGTTATTTTATGCGAAAGAGGAATTAGAACATTCATTTCAGAAACACGATTTACTCTTGATATAAACGCAGTTCTTTTTTTAAAAAAAGAGACACATCTGCCTGTTGTTGTAGATCCAAGTCATGCAACTGGTTTAGCTTCACTTGTACGTGGAGCTGCTTTTGCGAGTATTTCCGCAGGAGCTGACGGTCTCCTAATCGAAATGCACCCAAAACCAGAACTTTCCATACGTGACAAGTCTCAAACTATCAATTCAAAAGAACTAATCTAAAGCACGTTACTTCATGATCATTCACCATTCCCACTGCTTGCATATGTGCATAGATTATAGTTGGATCAACAAAGGTAAACCCTCGTTTTTTTAAGTCTTTACTCAATACTTCTGATTCCTTTGAAATTGCGGGAATCTCAGATATCTTTTTCCATTTGTTGATAATCGTCTTCCCTTTTACGAAACCCCAGATGTAATGATCAAATGTAGAAAATTCTTTTTGGACTAGTAAAAACATTCTTGCATTATTGATAGCTGCGTTGATTTTAAGTCTGTTTCGGATAATCCCAGGATTATTCATAAGCTTTTCCACATCTTTCTCAGTAAATAGTGCTACTTTTTTTGGATCAAAGTTTGCAAAAGCAAACTGATAACCTTCTCTTCTTTTAAGAATGGTTGCCCAACTTAAACCAGCTTGTGCAGCTTCAAGAATGAGAAATTCAAAATGTATTTTATCATCGTGAATCGGAACACCCCACTCCTTATCATGATAATCATGAAATAGTGGGTTTTCCGCCCATTGACAACGAATTATGTTTTTCTTTTCATCCATTTTCATAGGAAAAGTATATCAAGAAAGAAATATCAATTTTATTTATACCCCTGAGCTTGGATATTAAATAGTTCTGCATATAGCCCTTTTTTCTTCATTAATAGTTCATGACTTCCCTCTTCAATAATTCTCCCTTCATCGAGTACTAAAATTCTGTCGGCATTTCGCACCGTTGAAAATCGATGGGAAATGATGATAACTGTTTTATCTTTTTGAAGTTCTTGCACCCGCTCAAATATTTCATATTCAGCTTTTGCATCAATCGCACTTGTTGGTTCATCAAGTATAAGGATAGGGGCATTTTTAAAGAATGTTCGAGCAAGCGCCAACTTTTGCCATTGCCCTCCTGATAGGTCTATGCCTTCTTTAAACATTTTTCCCACTGTTTGGTCATATTTGAGAGGTAAATCTCTTACAAATTCGTCTGCTCCAGATTTTTTGATTGCATCTTTTAATAGTTCAAGATTATTTGCCTCTTTTTTATTCCCAAAATAGACATTTTCTTTAAAAGTAAATTGATACTTAATAAACTCTTGGAAAAGCACTCCAATAATTGCATACCATTTTTCAAGATTAATATGTTTAATATTCACTCCATTTACTAACAACTCCCCCTCGGTAACATCATAGAATCGTAAAAGAAGTTTAATAAGAGTTGTCTTACCAGCTCCATTTTCTCCCACAAATGCAATCTTTTCGCCAGTGTGTATTAGTAAGTTGAAATTTTTGAGAATATATCTTTTAGTATTGGGATATTTGAAAGATACATTTTTAAACTCAATTGTTGGAGGAAGCGGTATTTTGGGGATAGGGGTTGCATCGATGGGTGAATGAATAATGCGCTCTTTTGCCATGAATTCAAAGTATTTTTCAATATATTTATTTCGCATGTTAATACTTGAATAATGATCAAGCATCCCATGAGCACCAAGCATAATATTTTGAGTTTGTTGAAAATAGAGGGTGAATTGCCCAATCCCAAGAGAGCCAGCAAGGACTGCTTTTAAATTGAGAAACTGTGTAAAAAGGAATGCAAGGAATTCAATAATACGAGTCCCAATAACGCTTGGCAACCCAGCTTCAGATGCTTTTGTAAATTTTTGGATATATGATTTTTGATGTTCTTTAACTTTGTTATAAAGTACATCTCCCGATTTATAGATAACCACTTCTTTTGAAGTCCCATCTTGTGATAATAAATTTTTTATATATTGTGAGACACGAACCAAGAGGGATCGCTCTTCTACAAAGTATTTCCACACTTTATTTCTATAATCATCGAGCGAAAAAAAGGAGGGAATAACAGCTAGTAGCATGAAGGGGACAAATAGAGGAAATGTCATTGATACAACGATTGACGCAGTGATAAGTTTAAAAATTGAGTCTATAAATGCGGTAATACGCATAACATTTACTCCAATAGTCCCTTTTACTCCTTCTAATTGCGAGAGTAGGTTTTGAAATTCAGAATTTTCAAATGTTGCAGGATCTAGTTGAGTTAATTTTTTTTGTATTTGTAAATCAATGTAGTTATCCATACGAGTATCCAGAAGTACCGACTGCGTTTCCAAATAACTGGTTATTACCATGAGGATAAGAGTAGATAATATGAAAACACCTATAAGTCCAGTAAGGTCAGCAATAGTCAACACTGTATGTTTCCCTAATTGATCAAGGAGGTTGGAAAGTACGATGACTAAGATAAATGGGTAGAGTGTGCTTTGATAGATTGTCCCAACAATCGATAAGATCGCATAGAATTTATTAGCTGCCCACGACAATTGAAGTATTTTATAGCAGTATTTCAATGTTTTTTTCATCCTGTATTAATAATACAGGAATTTAAAGATAGCTTAAGTAGATGTAATTATTCAAATCATTTAGTTTAAAATACTAAACTCGTTTATAAAAGATTCAAGTTAAATTTGATGGGTTAGTAT
>JAPLYR010000122.1 GCA_026395455.1 Candidatus Roizmanbacteria bacterium
CAACTACTGAGTATCCATTCACATGTGCTGTGGTGCTGTCACTACATAGAGATACATCAGTAGCACTTGCCTTCACTTTCGCCATCTCTAAAGCTCGGATAAACAAGGACACTTGATTGGAAAGTACCTTGTCATCTCGATATGACGTTAAGATTGCCAAAGAAGTACCTGATAAAAGAATGGTTATAGCTGCAACGATAAGTATCTCTATGAGAGTGTAACTACGTTTCTTATTTTTGACCATAGGGACCCATACAATAATTACATATTATTCCTGAACCACATGAGTTTAACGAGACGGAAGTGTCGCCACCTTCAATATAGGCACAAAGGGTATAATCTTGGAACGTCCCAGAACTCGTATAAAAATAGGTATTTGATGTCGGACTTGAAGACATTGGGTCACTTGGTATCTTGCTCATATAAACAGTTGTACCATCTTGTAGTGCGCCTGTTCCAAAATTCATTGGTGGTGCGGGATAGGTCCCCTTAAAGTTTCTATATAATTCGATACTTGCTCTTATTTGTTCTATGTCAGTTTTTCTTCGCGCATCCCGACTTTGTTTTACAAAGCGTGAATATGAAACAGCAGCTATTGACGCCAAAAGAGATATAATAGTCACAACTACGAGTATTTCGACTAATGTAAATCCTTTTTTCATTGTTGGTTATAAAGACAAAATGATGTTGCTGTTTCAGCCTCTAAATTTGTTGTACAGATACTAAATTCAGATGATCCTGTTGGTGTATATGTATAACCAGAACCGCTTTTTGGGTCAACTGGCATCACAGAAATAACAGGTGTAGATGCTCCACATGCCAATGGTGTACCAACAGCCAGTGTACCAGTTGGATAGGCAAAATTACAGGTCGCATAGTACTGCTCAAGACCATTTTGTAATGCTTTAATATCACCCTTACGTTTCGCATCTCGAGATTTTTTTTGTGCTGTGGAAAAAGAAACTGTTAAAACGGAAAGTAGTAATGCAATAATACCGAGGACAATTAACATTTCAAGTAGCGTAAATGATTTTTTCATTTTTATGGTTCGTTTAATTGATAACACTTATTTGTTGAACAGGTAAAATTACTATTTGCTGCAAAATCAACAGGACATGCACTCGCCGCTGCGTCATTGGCAATTTCTAGACAAGCCGCCAAGATGTATTTACCAGAATCTGATCCATTTCTCGCATAGTAATAGTTTTTTGCATCACTTCCACATTTTGTTAGAGGCTCTTGAGGAGTTTTTTGCATATACACGACTGTTGCATCATTTAAGGTCCCACATGCAGTTGGCAAAGTAGCTGGATAATCGGGAAGAGTTTGATTTTGTTTGTAGAGTTCAAGTGCTTTTTGTAAACTTTTGAGGTCGCTTTTTCGTTGAACGTCCCGAGACTTCATACGTACCTCCATGAAATTGGGAAAAAGGAGTGCTACAAACCCTGCAAGAATTGCAATAACAACGATCAGTTCTATAAGCGTAAATGCTTTTTTATTTTTCATTGGATACTTTCATCGTACTTGTTTTTGAAAGAAAAATCAATATATGATCCAACGCCAAAATAGGGTTTACATTATTATCAATAATTAGCTTGCGTATGTTGAGAAGTTTATTCAGAATAGCGGAATCTTTAAGGTCTGAATATTCAATATATGAGTCAATTTTCGCAACGGCATCTTCTTTTGTGTTATCAGAATTATTCTTATAGGAAAATAACTCTTCGTATAAAGTAACTGGCTTATCGGCATGAGGAGGTTCAATATGCTGTACGATAGTGCATCGTGAGAGTATTGTTGGTAATAAGCGAGTTGCGTTGTGAACGAGAAATAAAAATTGGATACGTTCAGAATCTTCTTCTAGACATTTAAGTAGTGAATTCTGTACTTCAATACTGGAAACATCAAGTGCAAGAATCGCAACTAACACTTTCTCTTTAAAAGAAAACTGTATGTCTTTTTGCACTAGGTGTATTTGATCAACCGTTATCTCATCTTTTTCAGGTCGAATCACCATTATTTGTGCCGATGGAATTCCATAGGTATGTGCAAATTGAGATATTGTTGTCTCGATTTGGGCTTCGTCAGTTATAGTAAGTATTTGTGGTATCACAGTTATTGCATTCTACCAAATTTCACACTATAGTTAATTGAAGGCATACTTTTTCAAATTAATTTGTCCTTATCTTTTGTAAATATAAATTAATCAAGAAAAAGTTGAGTGCCTGTATGTTTCTAATTGTAGAGTATATATGTACATTACACCGAAATCATTTTTATTAAAGCTTGTTGAAAATAAAGTCATCACTCAAACTGAGGCTGAGCAACTTGAAATTGATTCACTTCATCAAAGTAGCCCCATCTATGAATATCTTTTAAAACAGGGAAGTATTAAGAAAGATGATGTTTTAAAAATTCAAGCTGAATTTTTAAGCGTTCCCTTTATAGATATATCTGTTACTTCGGCAAACCCCCAAGCACTTAATTTTGTTTCGGAGCCAATTGCGAGAAGATATACTATTATTCCGTATGAATATGATGTAAAAACTGACGTCATTTCCATCGCGAGTGCAGATCCACTCAATATTAGTCTCCTTGATTTTTTGGAAAGAAAAACAGGGAAGAGGATTGTGTTTTCTTTGGCATATGCAGAAGATATTGAAAAGGCAATAAATGCTGTCTATGCAAAAGGATTAAGTCCTGAGGTAAAAGAAGCCCTGGAAGAGGTGGGACGTAACAAATCAAATCAAGTTGAAAAAATTGATGAGACAACAGTAGTTAAAGAAGCTCCAATTGCAAAAATTGTAGATACTATTTTGGAATTTGCTGTAAAAGGTAGAGCTTCTGATATTCACATTGAACCAGAAGAGGACAAAACAAGAGTCCGTTATAGAATTGATGGAATTTTACAAGAAAAGCTAACTCTCCCTCGCTCTATTCATGATTCCCTCAGTTCTCGTATTAAAATCTTGTCTCAAATGAAAATTGATGAACGACGTATACCACAAGATGGTCGATTTAGCTTTAAAGTGGGAGAGCAGGAAGTTGATCTTCGTGTGTCTACACTTCCAACTGTACATGGTGAAAAGATAGTTATGCGACTTCTCAAAAAAACAGGAGGATTACCAGCTACCGCAGAATTAGGTCTTCGTGGAGTTCAATTTAAAGATTTGGAGGACGCAATTGCACGACCCTATGGAATTATTCTAGTTACAGGACCAACCGGGTCAGGTAAAACAACCACTCTCTATTCAATACTTACAAGTCTTAATAAGCCAACGGTGAATATCGTTACATTGGAGGATCCAGTTGAATATCAAATTGAAGGAATTAACCAAGTGCAAATTAATCAACAAGCAGGACTTACTTTCGCGACAGGTCTTCGTTCGTTTCTACGACAAGACCCTAACATTATTCTTGTAGGAGAAATCCGAGATTCTGAAACAACACAACTTGCCATACAAGCAGCTCTCACAGGTCATTTAGTGTTTTCCACACTTCATACGAATGACGCAGCAACAGC
>JAPLYR010000073.1:0-2925 GCA_026395455.1 Candidatus Roizmanbacteria bacterium
CAATATTCTCTCTCCATAGAGTGAAACAGACATTCCTGTTGTTTTTTTAATTCCATCTACATAAGGATTATCAAGTGTTTGCGCGGTAATAATCGCACCTTTACCGGCAGGAATTGCAACTCTCATCCGCACCTCATTACCGATAACTCCTGCTCTTGAAATATATCCCGATACTTCTTCACCTTGTAGCGCTTTTTTTACATCTGGATCTTCAGAAAGCGAAGCGCCACGCTCTTCTTCATTTTCTCCTATTGTAATAATTTTCCCCTCAGAGTTAATAACGATAATACTTTTTACGCCAGTCTGTATCATGTATTTTTTTATGATTGGAGTAAGTAGTTTTTTTTCTCCACTTGAAATACTTTCGATAACAATGGGGTCAATCGATAAAAATTTTGTTTCAGAAATAAGGCGGGCTTTTTTTTCCTCAAGAAGACTTGAGATAACTTTGGCATTACTGGTAAGTTTTTGCAGAGATTCAGTTTCAATACTTTTTAATAGTAAAGATACAAACAATCCCGTGATGAGAAGAGATAGTCCCACTGCTCCGGAGAGTGTAAGCATAAAGAGCTGGGTAGATAATCGCTTCAAAAGATAGTACCACGTCCATCGAGATAATATATAAATAACAATTATTAATAATCCATATTGAATACAATTTACAATTCCAAAAGGAGCTACTAATTTTGAAATCCAGACATCGTGACTATTTCTAAACAGGACAGCAAGTCCTAATAATTCATATAGTGCAAGGATACTAAAGCCAAGCGCCACTTTATTCACATGTTGCTCAAGTCCAATACTCGCTCTCCGCCAATACAGAAGTGCTACTGTTGCGGACAAAACTGGGAGAAAGAATTGAAGCGGAAGTGATATCACGCCCAATCCAATAATCGCATTTATTTCTGGACGCTTTTCAATTGGTGTTAGATAGAGACCGATGATTATGCATATGTATGCTGCGATGCGCATATATAAATAGCCCGAACGAACTATCTCTATCCAATTTCCCTTCCAAGCATTCATTAATACCTGTGTTTCAAGCGTCATTCCTTGAGTAAGTAACGAAAGTGCTAATAATAAGAGTCCAAAAAGAAGTGGGACATCACGTTGATTTTTTCGTCCTGTCCATGCATCAAAATAGAGCCAAAAAAGTCCAAAAACAACAAGGGCAGATAGAACCAATATGCTAAACCTGCTAATTTCTAAACTAAAAATTGTCCACATATTTATTTCAGTATAACAACTTCCACAATGATTCCCTTTCTATTGACTCGAACTGTTAATGGAATATCTATATCTTTGAACTCTTCAAGGCTATTACCATCTGGGTCAGCTATAAATGTTGATGCGTAGCGACCACGATTTTTAAGAAGTTCAACTGTGGAGGTATTTGCTCCAGGCACTATAACAATATTGGGGACCTCTATCTGTTGATTTGCTAACATAGAAAGAGAACTAAATCGGGCAGCAGCAGAAGGATCCCAAAAAGGAATAATAGAAATGAGACTATCTTTTCCCTCCCATCCTTTTTCATTAAGCCATGCAAATTTTTTTCCAAGAATTAAATTCTTTTCAGATATGTCATGGGAGGCTGGAACAACAACTTCAAATTGTGAAGTTGCACCTAAAAGTCCCCAGAAATTCCATTTTTCCATTTTTGCCTCGATTGAAATTACCTTGCTCTCTGTGAGTGAGAAAATAGTACTGATGGCCGAATTATACCCTGGTGCTGAAAGATTCATGTAGTATGTCCCTGGAGGTAAAAACCAATTGGTACCCCCTCTTCGAGGATTACTTTGAGAGTATGGTTCACCGTTCCATATGTTAAATTGTCCTGTGAGATCATCCAATTTCCAAACTGTAGATGTGGTGTTGGATTGAAATGTGGATTTGTTTGAATGTGCAACAATGGCTCCAATTTTTTTCTCAATTCTAGTGCCACCCCCATCAACAGCCTTAATAATTGCATCCCACTCTCCCCCATCGTTAAGGAGAACTGTTGTATCCCAATAGCCCGTTATTTTATTCTCTTTAAGTTAAGGAGAACTGTTGTATCCCAATAGCCCGTTATTTTATTCTCTTTAAGAGGAAATTTTTGTGACCCAAGGATAAGTTCCATTTCAGTAATTCCTCCAACTCCTTGTACTACAAGATGCGTGGGTACACCAACTACTAAATCGCTCTTTCCGTTCTCATTCTTACTAATAAGGAGTGGTCCTACATGCCAAAGGCTATGAATTATGCGCGGTGGAAGGCGATCTATTACAACCAAAAATATTGAACTAATTCCTATGTTCCCACTCCTGTCTATAGCTCTAATCTTTATTGGATAATTGCCATCATCAACTAAATCTGGAATAAAGCCAAATTTAGCTTTAGTTGTGCCACCCGGTTCACTCACAAGGAGCCAATTTTTACCTAAATCTATTGAATATTGAATTTTTGAAATTCCTGCGTTAACAAGTCCACTATCAGTAATGGTTCCTTCTATTCGTGGAGCTTTTTCTGTAGCTTTACCTGGTTTTGTACTTATTTGAACATTAGGCGCAGTTGTATCTGTGAGGATGACTGTTTTTGTAACCGTTGATGTTGTATTTATCGTTGTGGTAGTGGAGGTTGATGTAGAGGTTGTTGAAGTTGTACTTCCTGCCGCAGCTGTGGTAAATGTATTTCCCGTTACAACACTTGTTCCGCCATCGCCAGTGGATTGAATTTCATAGTAATACACAGTCGAAGGAGATAAACTTGAAAGTAAAACGCTCTCACCTGTTGTTGAAACTGTTGATCCATACCCTGTTGTTGTGCCGTAATATACCACTGTTGTCGCCACGCTATCAAGTCTCCAGGTAACGGTTGCTGTGGTTGATCCTGCTGATACAGCAACTCCTGAAACACCAGGAGGTGGCACATCGACTGGAGGAA
>JAPLYR010000073.1:2941-3803 GCA_026395455.1 Candidatus Roizmanbacteria bacterium
AAACTCGCATTGGTTCCTGCAGTGTTACCATGAATAATAAATGAAGAACTTGATCCAGGATCGATAGCTCCATTCACAAAAACATTTGCATCGGATTCAGGTGAAACATCCCATCCAGATGCATCAGCACCAGTCACATATACATATCCTCCCAGGCTCGTTGGAATTTTAATATATACAATTGGATTTTCTCCTGTATTACGAATAGAAAAATTAAAGTCCACTGTGCTTCCAACTGAAGCTGGATTTGGGGAGACACTCACCTCACAGCCAGCAGATACAGTTCCAACCAATCCAGGAAGAAACAATACGAAGAACAAAAATACCACAATAGTTTTTTTCATAACCTGGGGATTGACTTGATCACTATGAACTCACATTCAGTGTAGCATAAAATGAACTTCCAGTTGTGAGCCAGAAAAATGCTTTGATTAGGCAAGTTATATTTTCAAAGAAGCAAGCACTTCTTTTACGATCGCAACCACTTCTTTTGGGTCATGTTCACTCTTTACAATATACTTTATAGCTCCTTTTGCAATTGCATTATCTGATTCCGTCTTTCCAGCAAGGTTGGTCAACATAATGACTGGGATTTTTTTTGTCATTGGATCTGCTTTTACTTTACCCAAAAGTTCCAACCCATTCATTTCTGGCATCATGATATCCGCAAGAATAACGGTAGGATTCTCTTTATATACATGGAGAAGTCCTTCTTCCCCATTGACTGCAGTGGTAACCTCAAAACCTTCAAGTGCAAATACTTTTGAATATAACTTCATCATGAAGATGTCGTCTTCTACGATGAGTATTTTTGTTTTTGTCTCTGTCATATTTTTATTTATTTATTATTTTATAATTTTTA
>JAPLYR010000142.1 GCA_026395455.1 Candidatus Roizmanbacteria bacterium
AATACTAAACAGTTTATTGGACCAAAGCTCTTTAATAAAGATATGACTCCACAGGCATCCGCAGCGCCTTTCTATACATTACCTGTCATTATTGGAGCCCTCTTTCTCCGGGGTGATTATTGGGGGCTCACGCGCAATTCTCCCAAAGAAACACGAAGGGTTGATTGGGTTTCTGGAGCCGCTATCATGACAAAGAAAGAATATTTTGAAAAAGTGGGTGGGTTTGATGAAACAATATTCATGTATATGGAAGAGGTAGATCTTCTCTATAGAGCAAAGAAAATTGGAATGAAAACCTTTTTCTATCCAAAAGCACGAATAATCCACCTTGGGTCAGCATCCAGTAATGGAAAAACATTTCCTATCATTCAGGTATATAGAGGATTTTTATTCTTCTATAAAAAACATTATTCTAAAATTGCACTATTTTTCTTGCGGATTCTGTTACGCTTAAAGGCAGGACTTGCCTGGTTTTTGGGCTAGACAATAATATCTTGAAAGTATTACTTGTTGGTTACATATTTTTTATTCCACTCTTTCCTAAACTACCGTTTCAGATGATTGATTACACCTATATTGCCATTAGGTACGAAGATTTTTTTGTTGCTTTGGTTTATTTTGTCTTTTTTATACAATTGCTGAGGAAAAAGGTCTCACTTAATAAGACGTATCTCATACTATTCATTCTCTTTTGGATTTCTACGTTGATATCCTTTATTTTAGGTTTTTATGTACAACATACAGTCATTATTAGAAATGTTGGATTCCTTAATGCGCTCAGACGCGTTGAATACATGTCGATATTTTTCGTCTTTGCCGCGTCAGTAAAATCGAGAAAGGATGTTGTGTTTTATCTAAGACTTATTCTATCAACAATTGTAATTGTTACTCTATACGGGTTAGGACAAAAATATTTAGGTTGGCCAGCAGTCCAGACAATGAACCCAGAATATGCAAAGGGATATATCCTTGTGCTTGATTCTTGGGCTCGTATTTCTTCTACCTTTGGTGGTCATTATGACTTGGCAGCATTCCTTATTTTCTTCATGCCTTTGCTTTTGGCACTTACCATAAAGGTAAATAAATGGTATTACATTGTATTTTTACTGGCTCTCTCCAATATTGCTCTTACTGCTTCACGTGTCTCATATGGGGCATATGTATTAAGTGCTCTTCCCTTTTTATTATATTTTAGAAAATGGACATTGCTTCTATTAACAATCGTTGCAACGGTCGGACTCACATTGCTTTCAAACAACTTGACTCAACGTCTTAATCGAACATTTCAAACGAAACAAATATTTATCGATAAGACCACAGGGACCACGACTGTACCAAGAAGATTACAGCCAGATGATCTGCCCGTTGGTGATTATATTATTGATAAAAATGGGGCTAATAGTAGAGCTGTTGATGTGAGCACAATTGACACAAACACCAAAGACGCACGCGAAGTAAAACTTAATTTATTGGATGATATCCGTAATGAGGCAAAAAAAACGGGAAAAGTACTTACAGCTGAAGAAGAAAATAGACTGGTCAATGAGGCATTTGCAAATATGAAGGTAGTGTCTGCAGTTATTCCAGACA
>JAPLYR010000125.1 GCA_026395455.1 Candidatus Roizmanbacteria bacterium
ACAAAGAGAAAAATATAATGAATACCTTCATAATAATTTTTCCAGAAAAAATCTTTGTACAATGTTGCAAGGAAAAATAAACCTCCAAGTAAATAAACATAAAAGAAAAAAATAGGTTCTATTTTTGATTTCTTTCGTAACACAGCAAGGAGTGTTATCCCTGCGATTATACAAATAGATATTATGAATACATAAGCAAAGTAACGTTCACTAAACATTTCAAAATAGTATCCCTTAAATAATATCCATCGCTCACTTACTCGGCTTAGGTATGGGCTTGCAGCACTATATAGTTTTGGGTGGAAAAGGAAAGATAGAAGTACCTTTGTCTGGGTAAATGAATTCTTAAGCTCAAAAAGGATACGCGGCATAAATCCTGCAGCTAACCCAAAGAGGAAGAATAATCCACTCTTGGTTATGATTTTTTTTCGAAGAGAGTGAAACATGATGATTCCGATAAAATAAAGTGGCACAAGAAAGATTCCAAACGAAAGTTCAAATTCACCAACAAGAGCTAATGAAAACCCTGTGATAAAAAGGAGAGGTAGAGAGTTTTTTTTACTAGTGAAGAGATAATAATTAGATATTAGAAATATAAGCAGAGAGGGCAAGACCATTACATTATTTCCAGCAAATAAAGATATAAAAGTAAAATAGGGCGCCACAACTATCAGTATTCCGAATAAAAGTGAGGTAAGTGATCCAAACTCTTTTTTTAGGAATATCATGAAAATAACAAGAAGAACAAAATGAATCACAAAATTAAACCAATAATAGCCAATGGGAGCGCCCTTGAAAAGGATATAAGGGAGTGCAAGTAGGTAATACCACCATGAACCATGGAATAACCCATTGATTCCAGTGGTAGGTCCAATGAAGGGAATTTTATGTAGGCTAATAATATTAGCCCCAGCTATAAAATCTCTTCCTTGGTCATAGGTATAGGCAACATAATGTGCAAGAAGGGAAGGGATGCGGTAGTAAATAAACAAAGCGCAAAAGATGCAAAAGAGAACTGCATACAATACCTTTTTCATATTCATATTCTAGCATAACGAGAGGCTATAATATACAATTACCTATATGATAGTTGCTTTGTACGGGATACTATTAGTTCTGTTTGGTATTTACTCTTATTGGCTGATCGATCCCAATATCACATTCTTTCAAAATAATTATTGGGTGATGTTTCGAGATTGGGCAGTATACCTTGGATATTATCGAAGAGATATATCATGGATTGCCTATCTCTGTCTACTGATCCTTCTTTTTATTTTTCATTTTGTATTTCTTAAAAAGTTTAAACAATATTCAGCCATTCGAATTGCAGGAATTATTGCAATAATAGGTTGTATTTCATATCCATTTGTCTCTCATGATCTTTTTAACTATCTGTTTGATGCTCGTATTCTCACGCATTATGGTCTCAATCCTTATACTCATACCGCATTAGATTTTCAAAAAGATTTATGGACACGATTTATGCATTGGACACATCGCACGTATCCCTATGGTCCTACATTTCTCCCATTAACACTTATTCCGTCATATTTGGGATTAGGAAAGTTTTCCCTGACATTTTTTTTCTATAAACTTATGAATGGGGTTCTCTACTTTTTAGCAGTATTTTTTCTAAATAAAAAGAACAGAAGGGAAGCTCTACTCTTTGCCACACATCCATTAATAATCATCGAAGGCTTGATAAATGGACATAACGATATGATTGCAGTTTCAATAGGATTGATAGGTATATATTTTTTAGGAAAAAAACATAATATATGGAGCCGTATCCTTCTAGGTATTTCTGCGGGGATAAAGTATGTCACTTTACCTGTTTTATTTTTACATTCCAAACTTCAGATAACTCGATATATGAAATTACTTTTTTGTATGCAGGTAGGACTTGTCCTCTATCTTTGTTACAAAATGGAGATTCAACCATGGTATTTTCTCTCTCTATTTGTTTTTATACCATTTTTCCCCAAGTTTCTTGAAGAGTTATCTATTTTGTTTTTTGGTCTCCTTCTTTCATACTATCCATTCATTCGCTTTGGAGATTGGACAGCAAAAACTGTTGCTCTTAAAAGAGAGATTGTATTTGTTTCACTCTTTATTCAAGGAATATTTCTTCTTATCTCCTATTTACGTAATAGAAAGTTCTTGATTAAGTGAAGTCTGGTTCGTAGTGGTGCATATCTGAGTCCAAACTTCAATCTATTTTTTTCTAGATAATTTTGTTGAAAAGTTGAAGCAGCACCACTCGTTGACTGCCCACTTTTATGCCACATACAAATTGATGGATCATATAAAAGGGGTATCCCATTGTTCATTGCTCGAGCACAATAATCAGCATCCTCATAAAATAAGAAATAACTCTCATCCCAATATCCAATACTTTCTATAACTGACTTATCATATGCCATTAAACACCCGGTAATAAATGTTGTCTTCTCTTGAGCATCGTATTGTCCTTTATCAACTTCATCAACGCCACGGTGTGTTGTATATACATTTTTCCAATCAGTAATCCCTCCTACATACCACAATACCTTTCCAAGATCTGTTTTTGTATATCTATCCTTATGGTATTCATATCCGGGATAATAATAGATCTTGGCGCCGATGATTGAAGAAGGATTACTTGTAATACTTCGCTTTATATTTTCTACAAAATTTTCTTTGACGGTTACATCACAGTTCATTGGACAAAATAATTCGTATCCGTCTGCTACCGCCCTTTTCACACCTTGATTGATACCGTAGGCATATCCTCCATTTTTATCGTGGATATAGGTGACATACGATGGATAAGTATATTGTTCTGGTTCAGGGCTTAAGTCCAGTACGTACACATGAAAATCAGAATCAGTTTGCGTGCCTAGCGTAGCAAAATAATCATCCAAAATGGTATAATTCTTGAATATCACTGTTATTAATGCGAGCTTTTTCATATGTTTCATTATATCAATAAGATCGTGAAAAAAATAAAACCACTTCATTATTTATTTGCTTTTATTGGAATACTATTTTTAGTGAACTCTCAATACGTTGCGTATCCAGATGAATTTGTAAATATACTTGGTGGTAAGTTTATACTTGAGGGAAAAATTCCATACAAAGATTTTTTTGATCACCATCTACCTGGCGCATGGTATATCTCGGCATTACTCCTTTTATTTTCATTTGGATCATTTGTAAAGTTTCGTTTTTTTTGGGGAATAGTTCAGTTCCTTATTCTTTTTTTTGTGGGAAGATTTATTCAGAAACGAAACAAAGAGTTATTCTCTTTCTATCTTGGTTTTTTCCTTCTCTATCCTTTTATTACAATGTATTATTGGACGCATTTATTTATTGCAGATGGCATAGCATTTCTCTTCTTTAGCTCACTATTTTGGATGTTGTTTGCAGAAAGTTATGAGACTAAACATACACTTAAGACCATTATCTTCTTATCTTTAAGCAACGTTGTGTTTGTTTTCACTTCACTTAGTTATATTTATATTGCACTCATCTTCTACGCGTGGATTTTTGTCTTATTCCTGAGAATGAAGCCAAAATTAAAAGATTATCTTATTCTTGTCGGTGTTAATGCAGCTCCCTATATTGTGTATGCCTTATATCTCGTTGTATCAAATTCTTGGAAGGAATTTTACATTTCAAATGTCGTATATAACACTACACTGTATATGCGTGTTCCAAACTACACCCCAGGTAGATTTTTTAACCCAATCAAATTTGCACTCACTGTAATATATAACTTCTTTGATACGTATATCCAACTTCTTGTTCGTATTAAAGAGTTTAATCTTTATTTCCCAGTTGACTTAGTTCTAGCTCTCTCAACCTTCTTACTGTTTGTTTTTTTACTAAAAGAGCTACCTATTATTGGGGTGATTTATTTTTTTATACTTTCTTTCTCAGCGCCAAGAAGTAACCTGATGAAAATAGGGGAGACAGACTACCAATCAGGTCTTTTTATCGCGCTTGGTGCCCTCTCTTTCTTCCTTGTTTTATGGCGATATAGACATATCAAATTTACATTTGAACCTTTAGAATTGGTACGTAAATTCCTTGTCGCTATGGTTGTTTTGTATGGAGTTTTTGCGGCGATATTTCTTGTACAAAATACATATAATAAATTTTATTTGCGTCATACACAAAAGATGCCAAGTATTTATGATCATGCTCCAACAGCATTTTTTATAAATGAGGTACTTAAAAAGGATGATTACTATTGGATTGGCCCCTACGAACCTAATGAGGAGTTTTTCGTAAAAGGAGCAAAGCTTCCTGGTAAATTTCCTACATTATTACCACAATTTAGAGAAAGTGATTATTTTAGTAGTGAATTCATTAAACAGTTTGAAACAAACAAACCAAAACTCATCATCTATAAACATGAAGCATCAATATTTGGCACTCCTGCACTCGAGTTTGGAAAGTTTTTTACTGATTGGATGGAGGGCAAATATA
>JAPLYR010000062.1 GCA_026395455.1 Candidatus Roizmanbacteria bacterium
ACACCGGACAGGAGTTTATTTCTGGCATCTGTGCCATAGACTACTTTTTTTGCCATATTTATTTAAAAATTGAATTTGTAAAATTATTCGACGATTGCCATGATATCTTTTTGTTCAACGAGCATCCATTCTTCATATCCCATTTTGATCTCATTTCCACCCCATTTTTTATACATCACTTTTTGACCAACCTTAACAACCATAGGAGTTACTACACCTTTTTCATTTACTCCGCCAGGTCCCACAGCCATAATTTCACCGACTTGTGGCTTTTCTTTTGCACTATCTGGAAGCACGATTCCTGATGCAGTTTTTGTTTCTGCAACGAGAGGTTTTATAAGAACGAAATCGAACAAGGGTTTAATTGTTTGTCCACTTGTTTTTGTCATAGACATTGTGTAAAAAAATTTATAAAATGAAATTTGTACAGTTATTTATAATAGAATTTTCTTATTTTGTCAAGTGGATACTTCGTCTGCTAATCAAACAAACATGCCAAATAGCTCGTCAGAAATAGATAAGATGAGAGCGGAGTTGCAGTCGGCAAATCTGCCTGCTAACTTGCATGAAAAGGCATTACAGCAAATTGACCGAATAAATTTAACATTAAAGTACGGAGGAAGTCTTGCACAACTCGATATTACTGCAAAATATATCGATTGGATAACCCATCTTCCATGGGAAGTTTCCTCCCCTGACACTCTCGATATCATGAAGGCAAAAGAATTTCTCGATAAAAATCATTATGGACTTGATAAGGTAAAAAACCTCGTTCTTGAGTATTTGTCTGTTCTTATTATGCAGAGAAAGAGTGCAGCCACAATGACCTATCATGCACCAAATCTTTTTTTTGTAGGCTTGGCACAGCTGTATATCATGCGCCAAACTTATTCTTCGTGGGGTTAGCGGGTACCGGTAAAACAACTTTTGCAAAAAGTATTGCGGAAGCATTGGGTCGCAAGATGGTTCGTATCCCTTTTGGAGGATTATCTTCAGCTCTTGACCTTCGTGGACAAAGTAAAACGTCTCCTGAAGCTGAACCAGGTATGATAATGAGAGCACTTCGCCAAGCAGGTACAAAAAACCCAGTGATTCTTCTTGATGAGTTAGATCGATGTACGCCTGAGTCCCGCTCTTCCATCATGGGAGTTTTAATTGAGCTTTTAGATCCAGGACAAAATAGTGCATATACTGACTACTTTATTGACTATCCATTTGACCTATCGCAAGCATTATTTGTTTCAACGGCAAATAACACGACAACTGTCGCAACCGCCGTCCTTGACCGATTGGAAGTCGTACAGATGCCTTCCTATAACGATCTTGAAAAAAAAGAAATTGGGAAGAGATTTGTGTTCCCAAAATACCTAAAAGAGGCTGGACTTACTCCAGAGCAGTTGAGAATTGATGATGGCACATGGGATAAGCTTGTTCGACCACTTGGATTTGAACCAGGTATCCGAAGCTTGGAAAGACAAATTGAATTAATTGTACGTAAAACTGCCTATAAAATTGTTTCAGGTCAAGATACATCTGTAGTTATAAATGATGCTAATCTCCATGAATATGTAGCTTAAGTAAGAATCCATTTTATTTATATAGATCTTTACTTATTAAACTGGAATTCAGTGCCAACCACGTGCATATTATCGAACTCCGTGTTTGTCTTAGGTAAAATTCCCGCAATAAAAATATCATTTCCAAAAAAATCTTTTATCGTATCTCCTTGTTTCGTAAATAATTTTTCCTTCATCATCATTCGTCCTTCATGAATACCGACATATAATGGTATATATCGTTTTTCTCCCTTGAATAGTGGAAACGTGTCACCTATTTTTATATATTTTTGAAGTTGTGTAGGTACCGTTTTATCAATGACAAAGAAACGTTTTACTTCACCCTCTTTTGTTTTTAATGTATGAAAAGATGTTATTGGTTGATTTAATAGTCGCGCTGCCTCAGGTAACGCAACCATTTTATTAGAAGCCATTCCAGAACTAAGTTTTGCAAATTCAAAGAAGATAAACAGAAAGAATACCGTCATAACAAGCGGTGCAAAAGCTGACGCATAATTCTTTTTTCCAGGCTTATAAAACTTAAGGAGCAATGAATTACTGACAACCGATACAGAGCTGAGTGCCATCGCAAGACCTGCCATTTCTGGCATGAGAACGAGACCTAAGAAGCTGAGTGCACGGGCTGCAATTGGGATACCAATGACGTTATAAAATAAAGCAAAAAACATATTTTGTTTTATTTTTCCCACAGTTTCTTTTGAAAGGTCAATAGCGTTTACTACATCACGCAAATCATTTTTCATTAAAACAATATCTCCCGTTTCAATCGCGACATCTGTGCCATTACCCATAACAAACCCTAAGTCTGCCTGAGCAAGTGCGGGTGCATCGTTGATACCATCTCCAACCATAGCAACTTTTCCCTTGAGTTGTAGTTTTTTTATCTCAGCAGCTTTTTGGTCTGGTAATACTTCTGCAATTACGCGAGATATTCCAGCTTGCTGTGCAATTGCCTGAGCAGTTTCCTTATTATCTCCGGTCAACATATATACACTAATCCCCTTCCTTTCTAGTTGCATAACTGCTTCGATAGAACTTTCTTTAATAGTGTCCGCAACTGCAATTATTCCAAGTAGTTCTTTGCTATTTGCAAGTAACATAACGGTTTTTCCCTGCTTTTCAAGTTTATGGATTTCCTTCTCTTTTGGTGTGATAGAGATTTTCATTTCATTCATAAGAGCTCTATTCCCAAAATAATAGTGTGTCTTTTCTATAACTCCTTCAATTCCTTTTCCGGAAAGAGCTTTAAATGCTTCGGTTTCACTCAGCACAAGTCCACTCTCTTTTGCTTTTGTACGAATTGCTTCAGCAAGTGGATGCTCTGAATGATGTTCAAGGGACGCTGCAATTTTGAGTGATTCGTTATCTCCGCTTATGTCAGTTACGATTGGTCTGCCATGAGTAATGGTTCCTGTTTTATCAAAGACAATTATGTTTATAGTGTTTGCAGTCTCAAGTGGCTCTCCTCCTTTTATAAGAATGCCATTTTCGGCACCTTTCCCTGTTCCAACCATTATTGCAGTTGGAGTGGCAAGACCTAATGCGCAAGGACACGCGATAACTATCACTGAAGTAAGAGCCATCAACGCATATGAAAGTGAAGCACCAAGTATAAAATACCACACAACAAAAGTGAGTAAAGAAATTCCAATGATAGTGGGAACAAAGTAAGCTGATATACGATCTGCCAATGCTTGAATTGGTGCTTTAGTGCCCTGTGCATCTTCAACAAGTTGTATGATACGAGCAAGCATCGTTTCACTTCCTACTTTATCTGCGATAAATTCAAAACTCCCAGATGTATTGATTGTTCCTCCAATAACTCTCATTCCTTCTTTTTTTTCAACAGGCATAGACTCTCCTGTCATCATTGATTCATCGATGAATGATTCACCTTTTATAATTTTTCCATCAACGGGGATTTTTTCACCAGGTCGAACTAATATATGGTCCATTTTTTGTACCACATCTACTGATACATCGTGTACTTCCCCACTTTTCAAAAGATGAGCAACGGTCGCTTTCAAGTGAACAAGTTTTTGTACTGCATCTGTTGT
>JAPLYR010000151.1 GCA_026395455.1 Candidatus Roizmanbacteria bacterium
TAGCAACGCTTATTACATGGATTGTTATTGCAATGGGGATGAAAAAAAACAAGGTATTATCTTTCTTGTTCTTCTTTCCCCTGGGCATTGGTCTTTTGATTTCTTTTGTGTCACCGATGATGATGTATTTTCGTTTTCTTTACTTGATTCCTGTCATGAGTCTCTTATTGCTTGAACCAAAAATAATGGGCAAATTGTCTATGAGAATAGGCGTTCTCGTACTAATCGTTATTTTTTCTATGCTTTATTTGATTGCTCCCCAATTCCATCGCGAAGATTGGAAAAAAATGGTGGGGAATATCAATCCCACAAAACCTGTATATATGATTATCCCATCTTCAGATCCTGTGACATATTACAACTCTACTCTTACTCTATTTGAGATACGAAATATGCAAGAAACAGCCCTTCCTGAGCATATACAAGTTATTCCCTATGTAGAGGAACTTTACGGATACAATCATACAAAAATACTCAACGAAAAAGGTTGTATCAAGGAAGCTCAATCAGTTTATCGAGGACCACTCATACTTGAAGATTGGAAATGCCCGGAAGTAGGTCTTGCAGTTAGACCTTAAACCCTAAATATTAAATATTAAATACTAAATCCTAATCAAATGGGGCAAAACACTAAACATCAAATAAAACAGTTTAGGATTTCTAATTTAGAATTTATTTAGAATTTATGATTTGCTTAGAGTTTAGGGTTTAAGATTTAGAATTAGTGTTTAGAGTTTATTCTAAGGGCAGTTCCCTATATGCCCTATATGAGAAGCCAATGAGAATGAGGCTTGCGACTGTGAATGCAACTCCTAAGGAGCCAACCGCTGCAGAAACTCCATATGTTGGGATAAATAGATAACACCCAAGACTCACAATGATAAAGATCGCAATATTTCCGACAAGAATATTTCCTGGTTTTTTAACAGAGTACAGTAAGAAGAGATGAAAAAGACTAATAAAAGAATAGGGTAGATACACAATTGCCAACTGGCGTGATATTGTAGCGGTGTTGTAAAACTTGTTTGTAAAAAACAGTTCGAACACCCAATTTGGGGTAATTAACAATGCAAGAAAGATAACAGTGGGGATCAACATATATAGGAGTGCTGGCTTCATATTGAGATACAAATCCTTCTTACTTTTAATCTTTGCAAAAGCAGGAGATATTACCTGAGTAATACTTACAATGGTCGTAATAATGGTAAGGATAATTTTTTGCGCTGCTCCGTAGTCACCAAGATCCTTAGATAGGAAGTAAGATAACAAAAATAAATCCATTCGAAGACCTAAATTAAAAAATTGAGAGGCAATAAAGTAGGTTAATGTGTAGCGCATTCTAAAATCACTTCGTTCGATCGGAGCCTTCATAAGTGCATCCATGTGATTTTTTTTAGAAGAATATACGAGTGCAAAGAATATAGTAGGTCCTATTATTCCAAATACAAAAATAATTAATCCAACAGAAATAGTATGTGTTAATGCAAGTGTTACGACAATAATTGTTTTGGCAACATTAGCAATGAGCGTATATAGATTTACCTGGAGAACTCTCTTTGAAACATAGAGACAATTGATAAGAAAATTTTGCCAGATAAAAAACATGACAGATATGCCGGTTAAATACAGAGTAAGAACGGGGGCTTTTGTTTTAAAAAATACCAAATCAAGCCAAGGAAATATAATGAGGAGAAATCCAATAACCATACTAGAAAAAAGTGTCTGATAAAAAAAGGTACTTTTAATAAGTCGATAGGCATTCTCAGACTTTTTTTCAATAAGTGCAGGAAGATAAGAGTAAAGCGTTGCAGTAGTTCCAAAATCAAGAAGATTTGCCAGAACAAAGGTTATACCAAGGAGTACGCTAAACACTCCATACTCAGACCTACTGATTATACGAACAAGTAAGTAGATAAAAAATGCGGAAAAAAAGACATTCAGGTAGTTTCCAATAGTGTTAATAATGACCGCGGTACTGGTGGGTCGTTTTAGAAAGGAGGATAATTTGGCAATCATGCTACTTATTATACAAAAAGGAGACCAATCATACTTGCAGCAATGATTACGAGCATGCTCAGTAAGAATCGAATGGCAAAAATCCTACTCCCTTGTAAATACGAGAAGAAAGCTTTACTTAACAGATTGGTCGCATTAACAAGAATAAGAGTGATTATTGCAGTCTGATATGAGATAGTTTTCCCTGCAAACTCTGCAACGTTGATAAGTACTGCATCAAGCCCCGTAAAGGAGGCAAGTACCGAAGTTATATAGAGTCCGGTATTTCCAAATGCGAATAATGCTATTTTAGAAATGAGACGAATTGTGACAAATATGAGTGCAAATCGCAACGCGGGGGTAAGTGCAAATATTTCACTTTCCAAGATAGGCTTTCTTTTCTTTGGCTCTTTTTCTTTAGATTCTTCAGAACGAGTGAAGAAGAAAAACCCCAGTCCAAGAGCGGCTAAAATCATACACATTAAAGTTGGGGTACTTTGTACGAGAAATGTTCCATTCAGAGGTGCAATAAGTATGAAAACTTGAAGAAAACTGGTAAGGTTGGCAAATATAGCTGATGCAAGAAGTCTATTAATCCCCTTTCCCCGTTTACTTTCTAGTGCAAGCGACTGAGTTGTAGATGTTGAAGAAATAAATCCCCCAATAAGACTTGCAACAAGCCGTCCATGTTTTTTCCCAATAATTCTTTCCAGTGTATACCCAGCCATATCAATCCCAGTAATAAGCGCAACAATAAACCACAATCGGAACGGGTTAAGAATCTCCATTGAGGCAAACTGATGGAGGTCTATGCCATATGATTTGAGAAATGGAAGTACACCAGGAATATTTTGTATGGTAAACGGTGTGTTAGGAAGAAATGGAAGTATAACTAAAGCGATAAGCGCATAGCTTACAAATGCATGAAATTCTTCTCGATTAATGCCTACAATAATACCTCGAATTTCTTCTTTTCGTGAGAGGACCAACACAAGCACAATAACAATCGCAAGAATGAGTTGCATGGGAAGAATTTGGGTTCCAATAAATATGCCAATAACGTATGTAAAAAGCATTCCTATTTCGGTTGTTATCCCAACATCTTTTGTGATGCTGCTTTGCAATACATAATATGCAATGACAAGAAGACCAAAAACCGCTGATACAAATATGAATAAAGGAAGATTCTGTGCATACATGATTCCTGCAAGAGTGCCAAGGGTTGAGATTAAACTAAAGGTTCTTAGTCCAACAGATGATAGTCTATTTTTGGTAGGAAGATGATATGTTTCTCTCTCCAATCCTATTACGGCTCCTATGATAAGAGATATAAGAAGTCGAAACGGAAGGTCAATCGGGTTCATATATAGCCCTAATTATACACAATAGACTCTAAATTCTAAACCCTAAACACTAAATACTAAACAAATCCTAAATCTTAAATCCTAAACTCTAAACAAATCATAAATTTCAAATTAAAAATCCTAAACAGTTTTATTTATTGTTTAGAATTTTGTCCTATTTGATTGGAATTTAGAGTTTAGTATTTAGAGTTTTTCCTCTTCACCCTATGCTATAATGATAGGTATTGTAAATTTAAGAATATATATGGCAAAAACAGCACTTATCACCGGCATTTTGGGACAGGACGGACCTTATTTAGCAAAACTTCTTATTGAAAAAGGATATAAGGTATATGGACTTATGAGACGATACTCTCAGCCTCATATGGGGAATTTAAAATTCTTAGGCTTAGATAAAACAGTAGAACTGCGGTAGGTAGAGGAATCCATGAGTTCCTCCTGGATACATTGATTCTGAAATCCNNATTCACTTGGCGTTTTGTATTTATTAAACTCAATCAAATTTTTCTCACCAACAACAAAATATTATCAAGCGTCCACAAGCGAAATGTTTGGACTTGCCAATGATGGCGGATACCAAGATGAAAATACAAATTTTCATCCACGCAGTCCTTATGGAATTTCAAAAGTATATTCCTATTGGATGACTGTGAACTTTAGAGAATCATATGGTCTGTTTACCACAAATGGTATTTTGTTTAATCATGAATCACCTCTTCGTGGCATTCAATTTGTTACTCGAAAAATTACAGATGGTGTTGCACGAATTAAACTTGGGTTAGCAGAAAACATTGCTCTTGGTAACCTTGAAGCAAAAAGAGATTGGGGATTTGCAGGAGATTATGTCGAAGCAATGTACTTAATGATGCAAGCAGAGCAACCAGATG
>JAPLYR010000033.1 GCA_026395455.1 Candidatus Roizmanbacteria bacterium
AAGCACAAATCACCAAACTTCTTTTTATCCAATAAAATATCCCTGGATAAATAAGGAGAGAAGAATTATTTGTAAAGTGATAAATAGTAAAAACACTCCAATCTTTAATTTAAAAAACTTCATTTGACCAAGATAAAGGAAAAAGGAAAGAGAAAATAGTGAATAACGAGGAATAGAGGAGAATGTCCCTGTCAGAGTTGGAAGAACAAGATTGGCAAATGAAAAAATATTAAGTCCAAGTAAATAATAATTCTTTGTTTGGGACTTTAATAATTGTTTGACCACATAAACTAAATCAAATATAAGGACAACAAATACAAGGGTGAAGATAGTCATTTCTACCAATGATATATACCATCTGAAATCATGAGTAGCTGTTAAAGCAATTCTCATGTATCGATAATAAACCTGTGGAAGAATAATTAATTTAGTTGATCTATTTGCTCCAAATACTGGCTGTGAGTGAAAGAAAAATAAAGGATCATGTGTTGTGACGAAAAGGTAATACATATAAGAGGCGAGTCCAATGAATGGCGAACATAACAAAAGCAGATGTTTTTTTATTGTATGAAAAAGATAAGTAAACGTGATTTTATCTTCTTTCAGAAGCGAAAGGAAAAAGGGAATAACAAGGAAAATTCCAATAAGGCGTGTTGCAGAAGAAAGAGCTGCAAATAAACCAGCATATCCATATCTTTTTTTCTCTAAAAAATATAAAGAGAGAATAAATAACATAAAAAAGAGCCCCTCTGTGTATACAACTCCAAAGAAGAATGCTGTTGGAAAAGAAAGTAATAATAGGAGAGGAAAAATCGTTTTAATCTTCCAATGTTTTAACCATTTATTAAAAAATAGAAGTCCAATAAAAAAGGAAACGTGTGAAACGGTAAGTGCGGCGATTAAATAATTAGGGATTATAAAAGTTAATGCACGAATAGAAAGAGGGTACAGAGGAAAAAATGCCTGTTCCCACTGAGAGTATCCTTGACGAGCAATTAGCAAATAATGAACTCCATCAAAACTTGCAAATGCGGAGATCCATGAGGGAAGGTTATAATCAACAAGAATTTCCTTATATGGGAAAAACCCCATATAGGGAACTATCTTTTGAGCAAGAAAAGCGCCAAAAGCAATCAATAATCTTGAGACAACAAACAATACAAATGCCATCTTCTTATTGTATCACGAGGCTTATTCCCACTCCATTGTGGCAGGGGGTTTAGTAGTTATGTCAAGTACTACTCTTGAAACCTGAGGGACCTCATTTACAATTCGAGATGAAATTTGTTGGAGTAGACTCTGTGGTGGGTACACCCAATCAACAGACATTCGATCTAGCGTATTAACAAGTCGAAGCGCAACTACTTCTCCATAAAATCGTCCATCTCCCTTCACCGCAGTACTATTGGTCCCGGTAAGAATAGTCCAACATTGAAATACTTTGTCATACCATCCTGATTTTTTCATTTCCTCAAGAAGTATAGAATCGGCACATTTTTGTTTCATCAATCTTTCTTTTGTTACTTCTCCCAATATTCTTACAGCATGTCCCGGTCCTGGGAAAGGCTGTTGATATACCACGTCTTTTGGAAGTCCCACTTGTAGACCAATCTGTCTTACCTGATCGGTATAGTAATATTTGAGTGGTTCAAGTAAATCTAACTTCATGTGCTTTGGAAGTCCTCCTACATTATGGTGACTTTTAATTTTTGCAGAATGTTTGGTCCCTTGAGAATGGATGAAGTCAGCATATGTTGTTCCTTGCATAAGAAAAGTTGCTTTTGGATATTTTTTTAGTTGTTTCTCAAAGCTCACAATATATTGATTCCCAATTGCCTTCCTTTTTTTCTCTGGATCGGTTATTCCCTTCAATGCTTTTAAAAATTCTTTTTCGGCAGAGATAATTTCAACAGGAAGACCTAATAATTTTGGAAATAGTGTCTTAATTCTTTGAAGAGTGTCATCTCTCATAAGTCCATTATCGACATAAAATGGTTTAAATTGCTTTCCAATTGCTTTTGCAACAAGAGCTCCTGCAACCACACTATCTGTACCTCCAGAAAATGCACCAATCACTAAACTATCTCCCACCCGTTCCTTAATCTGTGCAGTTATTGTTTTAACATCTATATTTTTTGGTTTAATGGGAAGGTTGCAAATCTGGGTTGCAAAGTTAAGGAGGAGATCAGAGCCCTTCTCAGTATGGGTTACTTCTGGATGAAATTGAATTCCATACATATTCTTTTTAAGGTTTACTACAGCCCCAAATTGTACCTGTTGAGTACTTCCCAATATAACAAAACCCGTTGGCACCTTTACGACACTATCCCCATGACTCATCCAGACAGTTGAGGGAGAAGAAATACCAGAAAACAACATGTTATTTCCTTGGATGGTAAGCTGAGCAGGGCCATATTCTTTTCTACTTGGCTTCACACTACCGCCTAGCAGATGAGCCATCAACTGCCAACCATAGCATATTCCAAGCATAGGGATATCGTGAGAAAAGAATGTCTTAGGAAGTGTTGGAGCCCCCTTTTCATATACTGAGGAAGGTCCTCCAGATAAAATAATTCCTTTTGGCTTGTATTGAAGGACATTTTTTGATGCATCTTCAGGAGTTGAGATGTGGATTGTAATTCCCATATCATTTAAACGTCTTCCAATAAGGTGTGTTGTTTGAG
>JAPLYR010000018.1 GCA_026395455.1 Candidatus Roizmanbacteria bacterium
AAGATGCATCAGCTTTTTTAATATATTGGACTTCCTGTTTGATCTGTTCCAAAAGACTCTTGATTTGATCTCTTACAATCACATTTTCATGATGACTTTGATAGTTAAATAAATTTGCCTCTTTTTTGAGTATTTTCTTATATTTTACGGCATTTTCAAGTTGTTGAGCTTGTTCCTCTTCTGGACTCTTTGGGGTAGCCTCTGCCACGCCTAAAAGCTGGTCAATCATGCCTGATCCCATCGTCTGAAGAGCATCAATAGTACTTTTTCCCATACCTGAGGATATCTCCCGGAGTGATTCAAGAGGATTCACAATGTGTGATGTAGATTTCTTACCTGTCATAGACTCCTATTTTATCACAGACCTATAATAAAGTCAAGAGCCTTCTGTTTACGCAGGACAGAGGCATAAAAATAGGCATTAGCTTCAGCAGCCTTGCGATCTCTTTCCTCCTTAATATTGGAGAAAAGAGCCTGAAGGTCTTCTTGCTTCACTTCAAGCTTCTCTTCATCTGCAATTGCTTGCAAAATGAACTCAAGCTTATACATGTCTGTGATTTCCTTTGTAAGGCGTTCCTTGACCGATTCTAAGGTCAAATTGCGTGTTTGAAGATACTTCTCCATGGTAAGGCCAATCTTCTGTACATCATCTACCATTTGAGTAAGTCTACGATCAAGTTCTTCTTCAATAAGAAGAGGAGGAAGCTCACATTCGCTTTCAGCCAAAACAGCTTCAAGACTTACGTTTAATGACTTTTCTTTCTTTTGATTTTCATCTTTAGGATCTTTCTTCTCATCTTTTCCTGGAACCCAAATATCGTCTGTTTTTAATCCTTTTTTTGCTTCTTGGACTTTCATTTTGTAGTCTTTTAGTTTCACTTCTGGTTTTTCAGCCACGATTATCTTGAGTTCCCAATCTTCGTTCTCTTTAGCCTTCAATAGTTCTATTTTAGGGGATAATATTGGATGTAAATCCTCTTTCTTTACAATATTCTCATATATCTTGGGCATGATTTCACGAATAAGATGTGAATATACTTTATCTTTGTCAATATTCTTTTCAGCAAGCTCCATAGGAACTTTGCCTTTTCGGAATCCAACCATTTCAAATTGAGCGTGGAGTATAGCAAAGGAAGTCTTATATGCTTCTTGAACCTCAGCCCAAGTAAGTTTTACATTAATTTCGATTGTAGATTTTGGTTGTTTTTTTACTGAATGTGTAGGCATGGTTACAATTGTACCGCATCTTGCATGAAAAACAACTGTTTTTTCTCTTCTTCTTCAAACTGACGCATAAAGAATTTTACCTTTCCACTCCATGTGTCGCCTTCACAATAAATTCGTCCAATCTTATCAACTGTATCTGCACCCTTATCAATATAGTTTTCTCTCAGGGCTTTTCCTACAGTCATTATAGTTTGATTATAACTTTTGAATTCAATAAGACCACGACCCCATCCAAATGGGTTATATGTGCCTGGAAGCAAGAATTTTCCAAAAGTAGACTCAACTCCAGATATAGAAGGAAGTAAATAACAGTCAAGATTGTATGTTGTACATGCATCAAGAAATGAGTCAACCTCAGTCAAAAGGGGAGCATCATATCGTTTAAGAACTTCAGTCATTGCCTTTCTTTTTAACGCCATTTTTTGTAAACTAATGGACGTAGTTGAGTTTTTTTCAATATAAGCAACAGCAGCAGATGAGCCTGCAATTGCCTGTGCGCGTACGGATACTGCGCCCAGTGAGGCGAAAAGAAGAACGGTTAAAACGATACAAAATATAGTTTTACCCATAAAAAAAATCTTAAAGCTCTTCTAGCTGGTAGAAAAACCTTAAGATCTAAGGAAAGTATATCATGAATATGTATCTTTGTCAAGCGGTATATAATATTGTAGCACGTTAGAAGGCTACTATTGTACAATAGAGTTGTATGAAAAATACGTTTCAAAGCTTTGTGTTTGGATGTAGGGTCAACGAGGCAGAGCGCATTAAAATAGACAAACAGCTTGTTGAGGCTGGCTATTCTGTTGATTTAGCCTCGCCCTCGTTTTTGATAATCAATTCATGTGCCATAACTGGTAAGGCAGAGCGTGAAGCTAAGCAACTTATTTATCAGCTTCGAAAGAAGCATCCTGAAGCTAAAATTGTACTCACTGGCTGCAGTGCAACTGTATGGAGTAAATACAATACGGCCGAAGCTAAGCTGGTAGACATCCTTATTCCAAACGATAAGAAATCAAGCCTGATAAGCCTTTTGCAGACGGATGCCATGCCATTGGCAGATGCGTCGTCTGCCGAGGCTGTGGGAGACAAATTTAGATACTCTAACAGGCTTCTTGTCAAGATTCAGGACGGCTGCCATCGATTCTGTACTTACTGCATTGTTCCGTATTTAAGAGGGCTGCCTCAATCTCAAAAAATTGCAGATATAGTTTCCTATATTAACTCATTTTCTCCACTTCCATCCGAGGTCATATTAAGTGCGATCAATACAGAGTCATTTGGCACAGATACTGGAGAGACGTTAGTTAACCTCATAAAACAGGTGTTAAAAAAAACTAAGGTGCCACGAATAGCTTTTGGATCAATTCACCCGTGGAGTCTGACAAATGAATTCATTAACTACTTCAGAGACGCACTATCTGGAGAAAAAAGATTTGTACAATTTTTACATATTCCAATCCAATCTGGTTCGCCAACAGTTTTAAAGTATATGAGACGCGAATATGACATTAACAAAATTGAAAAGTCATTAAATGAAATTCATAAGATTCATCCAAGCACTCTCTTAGCTACTGATGTAATTGTCGGATTCTTAGGTGAGACAAAGGAGTTATTTGAGGAAACATATTCCTTTTTGGATAGAAGCCCAATATCTCGCTTGCATGTATTTCGCTTTTCAAACAGAGCACATACTGCAGCATTCTATTTAAAAAAACAACTTGCTGAACCAACAGCTCAAGAAAAGAAGATAAGATCTGAACGACTTATTGCACTTTCTCGTAAGAAATATCAAAAATTCATTGAGATTCAAATTGGAAGAACAACTAATGCATTAGTCATTGCAAAAGGGAAGCAGGGAATGAAGATTTTACTGGATAATCAAGTAGAGGGTATTCTTACTGACAAACAGTGCTTGCCGGGGGAGCTAGTGCATGTTACAATAATAGCTGCAAAAGATGGTTTGGTTGTTTGCAAGGAATCATAGCTCAACTGGTTAGAGCGCTTCCCTGTCACGGAAGAGGTTGAGGGTTCGAGTCCCTTTGGTTCCGCTTGAGGCAGGACTCGTAGCTCAGTTGGCTAGAGCGTTTCATTGACATTGAAAAGGTCACAGGTTCAAGTCCTGTCGGGTCCACACATTTATCGTAAGAGAAATACTAAAGTCAGCAGGTTCCCCGCAAGCGGGACTAACTGACAGTAATCACTCGATAAATCTTGTGAACTGTCAGTTGAGCAAGTCCTGTCGGGTCCACCAAAACAAATATGAGCATACAATACATCATTACCACAACTACATTCTCCTAATAAGGAGGTGTTGTTGTAGACAAAAGACAACCCTCCGAAAGGAGGATTTTTTTTGCCTAAAACATTATTTTAAACATTGTATAATCAAACAAATACTATGGAAAACAAAAATCTAGAACACTTAAGACATTCATGCGCTCATTTACTTGCAGCAGCAGTTATAGATTTATATCCTCAAACAAAGGTAACGCTTGGACCCGCAATAGATAATGGCTTCTATTATGACTTTGACTTTGGAGACGTAAAGATATCTGATACTGACTTGAGTAAAATTGAAAAGCGAATGCAAGACCTGGTAAAGAAGTGGGACGATCTTCAATATAGAGA
>JAPLYR010000069.1:0-18386 GCA_026395455.1 Candidatus Roizmanbacteria bacterium
AAGGTAGTCTGATAACTTTTTCATTCGTTCTCTTACAAGAGGAATGGTCATCTCGATAACTTTTTCATTATATTCACCCCCAATATATTCGACGACTTTGCTTTTTAATTTCTCAATTGGCATCTGTCGAATATACTCTCCATTCATCCACTCTAATTTTGTTGTATCAAAAACAGGAGCTGTTGTTTGAACATCTTTTATATCAAAAACACGAATATATTCTTCCAAATCAAATATATCTTTCCCTTCAGGATGACTCCATCCCATAAGTGCAAGATAGTTTAAAAGCGCTTCTGGAAATATCCCCTTTTCGATATATTCACTTGCCCATACAGGATTTTTTCTTTTTGAAAGTTTTGATTTATCAGGATTACGAAGGAGAGATACATGCCCAAAGAACGGCTTTTCCCAACCAAATGCATCATAAAGAATAATGTGTTTTGGTGTTGAGGGGAGCCATTCTTCACCTCTCATTACATGGGTAATTTCCATTAAATGGTCATCCACCACAACTCCTAAATGATAGGTGGGAAATCCATCAGATTTAAGGAGGACTTGATCATCCAGATTTGAACTATGAAAACGTACCTCACCTCGAATAAGATCTGTAAAAACAATTTCAGTCTCAGGAATCAGAAGTCGAACTACATATTTCATACCGTCTTCAATTTGCTTTTTCACCTCATCTTGTCGTGAAAGGCAGAATCGATCATATCTGGGGACCTTTTTTTCTGCTTGTTGTTTTGCTCGCATTTCAGTTAATCGCTCTGAGGTACAGGTACAGTAATATGCCTTTTCTTTATTTATTAATTCTTTTGCGTATTTTTTATAGATATCAAGACGCTCCGATTGACGATAGGGAGCAAATGGCCCACCCACTAATGGAGATTCATCTGCAATAATTCCTAATTCTTGGAGAGTTGTGAGCATTTTTTTCTCCCCTCCTGGGACAAGTCGAGATTGATCGGTATCTTCAATACGAATAATAAACTTTCCGTTATTCTTTTTTGCCCATGCATAGTTCATGAGTGCCGTAGCGACACTTCCGATATGAACATCTTTTCCTGTTGGGGATGGTGCAATGCGAGTACGAATCATATTGAACTATTATATATCATCCTCCTCCGCTCTTGTTGACAGACGTATCTGTTCGCTGTAGACTAATTTCATATGGAACTATCTATTTTTTTCGTAATAATCGCAGTCGTTTTGTTTTTTATGAGTGTAAAAGTTGTGAATGAATATGATAGAGGTGTTATATTTTTCTTAGGTCGTTGTACTGGAGTGCGTGGACCGGGTCTTATTGTTCTTGTCCCCATATTGGAACGAATGCAACAAGTGGCACTTCGTACTGTGACCATGGGAATTCCTTCACAAAAAATTATTACCAAAGATAATGTTTCTATTGATATTGCAGCAGTCGCATATTACCACATTGTTGATCCACAAAAATCAGTTATTGCTATTGAAAATGTATATGAAGCAGTAAATCAAATAAGCCAAACAACAGTTCGTAATGTTGTTGGTCAGTTTGTTCTTGATCATCTTCTTTCTAATACAACAGCTATTAATACTCAGATTAAGAATGTTATCGATGCTCATACTGAGCCATGGGGTGTTCAAGTTACAGCTGTTGAAATAAAAGACATCTTTCTTCCAGAGAATATGCAACGTGCAATGGCAAAAGAAGCAGAAGCAGAACGTGAAAGAAGAGCAAAAATTGTTGCAGCAGAAGGAGAGTTTCAAGCAGCACAAAAATTGGGAGAAGCAGCTGATCTTATCTCGGCTCACCCAGTAGCACTTCAACTAAGAACATTGCAGACAATGGCAGAAATAAGTGTTGAGAAGAATTCAACAATAATATTTCCCGCTCAATTCATGAGTACTGTGCAAGAAGCAATAAAAGTAATTAAAGGTGATGCAGCGACAAAGTAATAATTGAAGATTTATTCTATCATTGAACGTTCTTCGTCTGATGCTATTCCTCTGAATCCCACGTGGGATTGTCCTGCAAAGAATAGTCCTTCTCCTACACCTGCGGAAAGGAGGAAGTGTTTTTCTCCACCTGTAAGATAAAAGGTGTCGGTAATTTTGTCAACTGCAGCGGTTGATTGTTTCAGAATAATTTGCATGGAGGAATTGGTGACAATCGCCTTTCCTTCTTCTGTTGATAAGAAGTCTTCTACGTCTTGAGTAATCGTTGTTAGTCCAAGATGATATTTTCGCGCTCGTTTTGCAAAACTATGAAGATATGCACCAGAGTCTTTATGTTTTATCAAATACCATGCCTCATCAACTATTAAAACTCGCTTTTTTACATCACGCCGAACAGTATTCCAAATATAATCAAGCACTATATACATTGCTACTGGTCTTAAATTTTCTTCCAAGTCTCTAATACCAAACACAGTAAAATGATTTTTAATATCAAAGTTTGATTTTTGATTAAAAATACCTGCGGCAGAGCCCATAACAAATTTTTCAAGACGACCTGCCATTTCTTTTGCCTCAGGAGTTTCCATACCCATAAACACCTTATATAAGTCTTCAAGAAGTGGTGCTGGTAGTTTAAATGTAGACGGATCCTGTGTAATTCCTACGTTTCGATATGTCATAACAAGTGCTCGATCCAGGAGTGCATCTTGAGCTGGAGTTATATCTCCCATAATAACTCTCATAAGAGAATGAAGATCAAGAATTTTGTTCGATAGTTCATCCGCTTCTCCAATCTCACCCACTAAATCAAATGGGTTTATTTTATATTGTGAGGTGGTAGAGAATACAACAAATTCACCACCCATAGATTCTGTAAGTTTTTTATATTCATTTTCAGGATCAAGGATAATAACTTCAATTCCCATCATAAGTAGACGGAAGGCTTCCATTTTCACGAAGAAACTTTTTCCACCTCCCGATTTTCCCAAAATAACTGAGTTGGCATTTTCAAGAGTAAATCGATCAAAAATAATAAGACTTCCGTCATGTTGATTCATACCATAAAGGATTCCTTCATTACGAGTAAGTGCAGCAGTGGAAAAAGGAAAGGTGGTGGCAAGGGACGTTGTATCCATATTTCTCCACACCGCAAGTTTGTCAGAAAACATAGGAACAGTCGATTTAAATCCTTCTTCATGTTCCAGAGTGGCTTGTTTTGCAATTATCAAAATGGAAGAAAGTGATGAATCTACTTCTTTTGTTACGTTATCTAACTCATCTTTTGAGTCTGCAGGAATCGTAATATAGAGACCAAACTGAAAAAATCGTTCACTTCCCTTGGCAAGTTCAGCCTGGAGTGAAAGTGCATCATCAAGTGCTACTTGCGTTGTAGGATCGACGACTTTTCCCGCTTTTATCTCTCCTTCAATTGATGCTTCCATTTCTCCAATTTTTCGCTTTAATTCATCCAACACTGTTTTTGATTCTGTTGGATAAATAAACATTGAAATATAGAGAGGATGATCAAATGTGATGAGCGAATAAAGCCAATTTGCAGAAACATAGCGAGGATATGCAGTAACAAACAATGTGCGATAGTATTTTTGGTCTATTTTAAGATGATTAAAATCCACTTCAATAAATGAAGGGGCAATCATGTCTTTTATAGAAACGGCTCCTTGTGCGAGCACTGTTCCTACGTTTTGCATTCCCGTTGGTATCACTACATTTTTTGTTGCTCCTGCCATAGTTAGTTGTTACTCATAACGACATCCGTATACGAGTCAATTGGTGCCAACATGCGCCCAGTCGCTGATGGATTATATAAATTATAAAATAGCTCTGTAAGTTCTTGTTTTTGCATTACATTTGCACGAAGTCCGATTTTTGCAAGTAAACGAAGAAGGTGATCTCTTTTTGGATAGAGGGATGTTTTTGCTCGTGCAATGACGTATTCTTTCTTCATTCCACTCCCCATTCCACTAATGCCAATTTCCAAAGGAGAAAATGGAACTACAAAATAAAATTTCTTTTCCAAGACTGAATTTTTTTTCACTATAGACTTAATAAATTCTTTATAGCTTCCTAAGCGTGTCTTCATAAGATCGTCTTTACTTGTATTTTTTACCGATTCTAAATATTCAAGATATGAAGAAATATCCATTTTTTTGGAAAGAATAAGAATCTGTATAGGGAATGAAAGAGAATTAAGAAGACTTGAATACGCGTAAATAATGGACGACTGCTCTTCTGCAGATAATAACCAAAAATTTACAGCTCCAACACTAATAACAACAGATGCTGAAAAATCCTTGAGTAATACTATATCGTCTTTTATGTCTTCTATCTCAGTGAATGACTGAGTAGATGACTTTATTGGGGACGTTGGTTTTTGAACTGGCATAGGTTGACTACATTAACTCTTTGGAATAAAACTCAATAGACTTAATATTGATATCTTGGATAGTAATTTTCATTGTATCAAATAAATAGGAGCTCTTTGGGTCCTTAATTTCAAAGATATAATCTCCCGGTGGAAGTGGATTAAATGTTGCAAAAATACCATGTTGATTTGTTTTAAGAAGACGAACTGGAGCCCCTTCATTATTTTTTACATAGAGTAATATACCTGGAAGAGGAATTCTTTTTCCATTTTTTACAGTTCCAATAAAAAATGGCTTATGTTCTTTTTGAATAGATGGAGCCCCTACTGGCTCTTCTTGAGGTGGAGGTGCAACCGGCGAACTATATGCTTGTACAACTTGTTCTGCCGTTGGTGGAGGTGTGGAAAGTGCTGGTGGAGGAGCGGCAATTGATTGTGCAGGAATGGGATTTTGGAAATTTTGAAACGCTTGAAGAACTTGTTTTTTTTGTGGATTTGGCTGTACAGTTTGCTTTGTTTTTTCCAAATATGAGGCTAGCATTTGCTGTGACTCAATATGAGCCATTACATGATGTGGGTCTGACACAAAATAGAGATTTTGAAGAAGAGTAATTGGCTGATTGTGTTTATGATAGGTAAATTGAGTGGGTGAATTGAGCCTCTTCCAAATATTACGAATCCATATATCCAAAGGTCTATCATTAATAGGGAGGAATGCTAGAGCCAGCCCAAGAACACCTACAGCTATTCCTAAGATGATATTAAGTAATGGGATCGGAAATATAACCGAAACGATATACCCAAGTGGTCCAAAGAGGACTAGGTATAAAAATTGCTTCAACGTCATAAACCCGATGAGTTTAAACTCATATAAGGTAATCTGACGAGGGATCGCATGCTGCTCCATACTTTCAGTATACCGAAGGAACAGACAAGTTGAAAGCTGAAAGTAGGAAGCAAAGAAAAAAGCTATCGGAAAGTCATTTTGACTCCCCTTTAGCTTTAATCTTTACCATTTAGCTGGTTATCTATAAGTCACTGGTCGCTCTTTTTGTGTAAGGACAAGACTCATCTTTCGAGATCTCTTGTCTACTTTTTCAATATAAGCTTTAATCTTGTCTCCAATCTTTAGGTTTTCTTTACCGGTTAGTTTACTTATATGAATAAGTCCTTCAATTCCAGGTGTTAATCTGACGAAGTATCCATATCGTTCTTGTCTAACCACTTCTCCATCAACTTCCTTATCTTGTGGATATGTTTCCTCAATTTTTTCCCATGGATCAATTGAAAGTCTTTTAATAGAAAGATTGAGTTTTAAATCTTGTGTATTTTTTTCAACAACTGATACATCAATATCGTCTCCAACTTTTGCATATCCAGATGGATTCATGACTTTTTCCCATGAGATTTCTGAGATATGGATAAGCCCTTCAACTCCAGCTACTTCACAGAAAATACCAAATTCAGAAACACCAAGTACTTTTGCCTTGTATGTCTTACCAACTTCAATACGTTCAAATTCTTCATGAAGCTGTTTTTGAGATATGTTGAGTGCCGCAACTTTTTGTGAAACGACAAGTCTGTTCTTTTTCTCGTCTACCTCAAGAATCTTTACTTTTATTTTCTGTCCACTTAATTTTTCTGGACTATTTAAGAAATTTTCTGTCAATTGAATTTTTGGGATAACTCCTCGGATTCCCATAAAGTCAACAAATACTCCACCTTTTCCATATTCTCCACACATAACTTCAATTTCTTCTTCCTTATCTTTTTTTGCTTTAAGAATTTCCCATTTCCCTTGTTCAAAGAACTTTCTCATGGAAACTACTGGATATCCTTCTTTTGATTCTTCAGCAATGATTCGTACATGTGCTGTTTGTCCTTCTTTCAAATAAGGTAGGTATGTAGAAATTTCTCGTAATTCTTTTTCTCCAAGTAAAGCGTATGCTTTTGCTCCGATGTCAAAAAGGACATTTTTTCGAGAGAGAGAAATAATTGTTGCCTCAATATCTGCATTTTTCTTTACGCGTGCAAATGGCGCTTTCTGGAGGAGAGCCTCCATTGGGTTAGTTTGGGTTGTGTTTTTTTTCTTCATGTGTTTTACCTTTCTCCTTGGTTAGGAAGAGTAAACTATACCAAAAATTGGAGCAAAAAACAACAGTTATAATCGTTCGAGCTCTGTTGCAATGCGCTGATTCAAATCAATCAAGGCGCTTAAGACTTCCTCATCTTGTCCTTGAGGAAGCATTTTTGCTAGTTCTTGGATAATTTCTCTATGTTTTGAATTGCTCAATTTCAAAGTGTATATAAATTTTTCACTAGGAGTTGTTCCTTGCTTTTTCGATTCTTTCAGTATTCCAGGTATTTTCATTGCCTTTTCTTCCGCATCTGCCAATACCTCAACTGATTGTCTTGTTTTTCCCTTTTGAGCAAGTATAAGCGCAATGTGGGCTCTCTTGTCTGAGGAAACAAGAAGAAATTCTGATTTCTGAATAAGGTCTCGAGTTAAAAATTCCTTCACTTGATCTCGAAGTTGTTTAACAAAATAGAGTGGATTTTCTGGTGTAATTCCGGCGTATGGAAGGTCATACACAACTGTCCCATCTTTAATTAAATCTTTTGGTGACGCTCCATATACACTACCAACCAAACATAAACCACACAAAAAGACAAGTACTTTTTTCATACCCTATTGTACCACAACCTCAAATGTTCTTGCACAGACGCAAAATTAATACTATATTTACATATATGAGTAAGAAGTTGATCGGAGTGTATCTTTTTTTTGTTCTATCTATCTTATTTGCTCTTGTAACTCCTTCATATGCGGTTAATTTTGATCTTATTCCACCATCTGGCACTCTTGAACGCGGTCAAAATATTACGTTTACCATCAATATAGACACACAAGGAACGGCAGTTACCTCCACACAGACAGGACTTACCTATGACTCTACCCTACTTCAATATGTAAGCACTACTGCTGGAGCAGCAATGAATGCTGTTGTTGCGGATGATACTACATACGGAACAGGAAAAGTATTGCTTACAGGAACTAATACGGCTGGATACAATGGAACTGGCGTATTTGCAACGGTTATCTTTACCATCATCGCACAAAATCCTGGATCAACTGAGGTTTGTACTTTGTGGATGCCAACTCCAACAGGAACCCCAGCTCCAACTCCTACAGTTGGACCAAGCCCAACTCCTATGCCAACTCTTCCTCCACAACCAACCGCATTGCCACAAACGGGTATTGCTGATTCAAGAAATACTGCAATAGTATTTGCCATTTCTTTTATTGCTGCTGCTGGAGGAGTATTCTACCTATCTCAAAAACAGAAATATTCCTTCCCAGATTCATCAACAAAAAAAACAGTTTCAAAGTCAAAGACACATAAAAAGTAATCTATATGAAAAAGGCTCCCTTATTCTCTCTTCCTGACCAAGATGGGGTTATGCATAATCTAATTGATTACACAGGGAAATGGGTTCTTCTCTATTTTTATCCAAAAGATGACACCCCAGGATGTACTAAAGAAGCGTGTGGATTCCGAGATATTGCATCTGACTATACTTCGCACAATATCGTTGTTATTGGTATTTCAAAGGATAGTGTTCTATCTCATAAAAAGTTTGCTGAGAAACATCGTCTTTCATTTTCACTACTAAGCGATGAATCGAAAGAAACTATTAAAGCATATGGAGCATGGGGAGAAAAAAAGTTTATGGGTAAGGTCTTTGAGGGGATAAAAAGGATAAGTTTCCTTATTGGACCAGATCAGACTATAAAAAAAGAATATTTAAAAGTAGATGTTTTCAGTCACGCAAAAGAAATACTACATGACGTTGACACACTCTTATAACCCTCTCCTCCCTCTTTTTTCCGACTCTTATATTTTAGGTTGAGTTGGTGTCTGTGATTGTTTTGATTTTGCCATGATAAACGCCCCAACGCCGAGCATAAGCAAAATAAGCAAAACGACTACAATCATAATAATCCCCTGCATTCCTGCAATTCCTTTTTGTGGATTTGATGTAGCGACTCCCTCTTGTTGTTGACCATCTAATCTTGAACCACTTTTAGAAGTGGAGCTATTTTTATTTGCATCTGATGCTACTCTCATATCAGGTATCTTGTTCCCACTAACTGTCTTGAATAAAGCTAATGCAGCTTTTTCTTCTGCAGGAGTTGTTATTCTTTGGCTGAAAGGAAGAATTTCATTTGCAATAAAATAAGCGGCATTTTGTTTTACAAATGTTGAAGTGCTTACTTTTATTACTTCCCCTGTGCTTTTCTTATAACGTAGTGCGTAACTAAACTGAGGAATGTGTTGTGAACCAATTATATATCTTCCAGCTTCGTCAGTTATTGCATAAGCGATCGCTTTATCACTATAAATAGGATAAACTCCTACAATCGCATCTACAAGTGGCTTATTGTCTTCTCCATATGCTATACCATCTATATATGCTGGGATAACTTCTCCAGAAAATGAATTTTGTGGCGATTGAATTCCAGGATTTGAATAGATTGCAGGATTGAGTGAAAAAGTAACATCATATTTCGTTAAAAATAACATTTTCTCTTCAGATAGCTTTGTTTGTGGTACGGTTTTGACCTGAGCTAGAAAGAATTTGTATTCGCCTATTTCGTTGGTCATTTCTGTTTTTGTATCTTGTGATATGACCCCATCTTTATCCACATATGTTGTTACTAATTTGATCAGCGATTTTGGATGCGTTAGTGCACCTGAAAAAAGAATCTCATCTCCCACTGATTTTTCTTCTTTTCTCCACATAACTGCCAAGTCTTTTACCAACATACTGTCACTTGTCACAGTAACCGGAACATGACTGACGGCTACTTTACCAGTTTGTTCAATTATTTCTTGATCTGCCTTGTACATTGTGCTAATTGGATCGTTCAAAGTAAATACACTTTTATACAGGGGATTCATTGCACTTATGTCAACCATCGTTGCGTTCGCTGACGTAACACGTAATTTGTATGTCCCAGCTGCTGTATAAAAACTATATTGACCACTTCTCGATTGAGAAATGTCTGGATTGGTGAGACCTATTTTTGAAGGTACATCGGCGTATGTTCCATCAATACCTTTTTGAGAAAGTGTAATTGCCACTCCCTTAACAGGGTATAACGTCTGAGCATCGAGAACGGATCCTTTTGGATCCCATGAAATAGATGCACATTTTGAACTATCGGCAAGTGCATGAAGCATTGCGAATGTAGCTTGTTGTTGAGCGCCTAAGTCCCCTGCTTTTGTCTCATCTTCAGGTGGTGGGAGAGCTTCTTGCAGCCATAACCATTGATGTTTAACTTCTGGGACATATTCATCTGCCCATGTAACGGTCCCACTCTCAAATTGTGGCTCAACATCTGTAGTAGTTGTTGTAGGATTGGCACTATCAGTTAATCCTACCTTCAATAGCAGTATAGTCATCATGCTTACCAAAAATAATATCGTCTTGTTCAGGCATTCCTGTCGTACATTTATTACCAACAGTTGTACCTACACATACCACTACCCATGTTTGTGCTCCACCTTGAGGAAGTTTTGTGATATTTCTTTTTTGTCTTTCTTCTGCATTTGGAAAAGAAAGTGTTGCTGAGTGTACCCCATCTCTTACTGCAGATAGACATTCACTATCAAACCCAAGGAGCGCTTGAGCTTGTACAGGCTGAGATTGAACGGTAAAAAAATAACCAAAAATTGCCAATAATACCACCACATATTTAAGATTTTTCATATATATCAACTATAAACTTTTATATTGTATATTGTCAACTTGTCATCACGTCTTCGTTCAGTTAGTATGAATATATGAGGAGGAAATTTAGCCAGATATTGGTTTTTGTTTATTGTATGTTGGTTTTAGTGTCCTCTGTGCATGCTCAAGCAGCACTTCCTCCCGCAAATCCTCTCCCTTGTTCAATAGGTTACTGCCCTGTTGAGATCCCACCAATGTACAAAACAACCAATACTCCAAAAGGTGCCTACGCAGGAGAAAAATGTGTAACTTCTTATGAAGAGTTCGTCAAAGACCCTCTTATTAATCACTATTGGACACTTGATGAACCAACAACAACACAAGGAAAAGCAAATGAACGCGCTCGCCAATTTTTATATTGGGTATTAACTAAAAGTGCTATTGATCAACATCCGGTAATTCGACAAATATGGACAGTAACGCAGAATATAACACTTTTCTTGTTTCTCCTTGTTGCTGCTTTGTTTGGACTTGGATACATCGTCGGACAACGATCTGACTTTCAGCTCAAAATGCAAATTTGGCCAATTATCTATAAAATTGGAGCTGGTCTTCTGTACATTGTCTTTTCTTACGCGATAATCATGACGTTTATACAACTTTCTGAGGTGATTATGAATTTTTTTATTAAATCTCTTGGAGGAGATAGGTTGTTTAACATTTATTTCGCAGGAAAAGAGAGTAAGGAAGCGAGCTACGCAACGTTTGTTGGATGTCGTGACCTGAACTATAAAGTGCAAGAAGCAATCAAGGCAGAAATGTATCTTATGAAAGTAACAAATGTTACCTATTACGCTATGGGCATTATGATGCTATTGAGAAAAATTCTCCTCTGGTTTCTTCTATTTGCTGCACCTTTCTTAGCTCTTCTTATGCCATTCGTCTTTATAAGGAATGTTGGATGGATATGGATTGGCACGTTTGCCCAGTGGGTCTTTTATGGTCCACTCTTTGCCTTATTTCTCGGAGCACTTACCAAAATATGGCAAAGTGGTATTCCGTTCCCATTTGATTTTTCACGAACAAGTAGCGTCTCTGGTTATATTTATCCAACTGGTATTAATATTGTTTATGGGGGTCCCGCTCAAGTCGGATCACACATGATTTCAACTCTTAATAATGGAAATTACATTGATACGTTTGCAGAATATGTAATTTCTCTGATTATGTTATGGGCAGTGATTATTTTTCCATGGTTTCTGTTACGTATCTTCCGCGATTATTGTTGTGATGGTATTATGGCGATGAAAAATGTCTTAATGTCGATGTATGATCGACTCGCTCCTCCTCCTAAAACACCGCCACCTGCTCCATCTGCTTCTCATTCATTCAATAATACTTCTATGAAAATGAATAGAGAGGTAGAAGTACCAATTAAAGTGAAACTAGAAACACTACAAGAAATTAAACAAACAAAAACAGAAGATATCACTAAATCTCTTAATCTTTCTATGAATAAGATTACTGATATCGCAAAGTTTGAAACTAATAAACAGACAAATGAAACTGTGCGAAAAAATATCGACATGTTATCTCAACCAACAAAAGCAGGTACTCCAGCTGAGAGACAAAAGTTTATGAACATCCGAACGGAGTTGTTTAATAGAACAATAAAAGAAGATAAAGTTGCACGACAAATCCTCTCCTCAATTTCTTCATCAAGAACGGAGTCAAGTACTCGAAAAGAGGAGTTATTACGCACAGTTCCACGAACTGCTCCACCAACAGCTTACAAGGTAAATATTTCAACTGACAAAGTGACATCAATGAATACCTCATTAGTAAATGCGGTAACATCCAACACTTCCGTTCTTGCACAAATTGCACAAACCACACAAGCTCCAGCTCAGCAAATTCAAACAGTATTAAGTTCGTATAAAACAAATATTGCTCATGCCCCAGCTGAAATATTGACCAATATTACAAAAGAAACAGGCATTGCAAGTGACACAGTTAAATCAATTATCAAAGCGATTGCATCCTCCATTAAGAAGAATAAAGAAGTAGTTAAGAAGGTGGCAGAGAAGGAACAAATGAAAGAAGAAGATGTAGAAAGAGTAATTGAAACTCAAACTCCTCTTGTCTCAGAACCAGAAAAAACCATTGAACAGTTAGTATCTATCCCACCAAGTGTCTCAATTGAAGACTATGAGGAAGTGAAAAAAATGTGGACTCAACAATATGAAAAGGGTGAGGTCCCAACATCAGAAAATATTACTTCTCGTGAACAATGGGTTGACCAAGATGTTGTCTTTATTACAAATACACTCAATAAACTACTTTCTGCAGATGATAAGTTACGCCAAGAAGGCATAGATGACCTTGCCTATATTCTTCCCATATTCCTTATTAATAGTCTCAAGGGTGAAGAACTCATTGTATATCTAAAAGCAAAAATTGAAGCAGCAAAAGCAGTAAAACATGACATGGATAAGGAACGTGAAATTACAGAAAAATTAAAGAAAAAATCTGAAGAAACAGAAGAGTTTGTTGATGTAAAGAAGAAAACAGAAGAAAATACAAAGACTCTTGAAATGAGTCAAGACTTGCCTGGAGAAGAAGAAAAGACTAAAGAAGAATCAAATCCTTCGGAAAACGTGTCAACACCTCAATCTCCCCCTGAAGAGAAACTGTAAGAGTATCTTCAATGCGCATTCCCCATTTCCCCTCTCTATATACTCCGGGCTCAATGGTAAATACCTGCCCCACTTGTTTCTCATCTGTTGAGACGGCACTGATACGAGGAGATTCGTGAACTTCTAAACCTATTCCATGTCCAGTTGAATGACTATAACCTGGAAGATTATTTTTTTTGAGTTCATCTCGACAATAATCATCAATTTGTTTGAGCAGTATTGCTTTCTGTGCAAACTCAATTGTTTTCTTTTGTGCATCAAGGAGTTGAGAATATGTTTTTATAACATCATTCCCCACATCCCCCACTGCTACCATGCGAGTTATATCTGAACAATAATTATGAGCTTTTACTCCAAAATCTATGAGAAGTAATGATCCCTCTTCTATTACTCCATCACCTTTTTTGGTGTTGTAATGGGGAATAGCTCCGTGGGCATCAACAGCAACGATTGGTTCAAATGCAATATCAGCTCCATACCCCTCGCGTATGGATTTTTCAAGAAGCCAAGCAATTTCCTTTTCAGTCTGTCCAGGATGAATGTAGGGGGTGATATCTTTTAACACTTGATCACCAATGTGACATGCCTGTTTTATCGCAAATAGTTCTTCTTCTGTTTTTATTGATCGAAAATGGGAAAGAGGATTGTTAATAGGTATGAGGTCTAGTCCGAGTTTCTGAAGTGATTGTACCTCACTCCATTTTAAATCATTCGCTTCACATCCAACTGTTTTTACTTTATATTTTTCGCAAAGTCTTTGTATCACTTCACCAACTTTTTCTCCTAGCTGAAGAATGTATAGTTCTGAATCTGCGCTGTGTTGTTCTCCTTTATATCGTGCATCAGTAATGATGATTTTCTTATCTTGCACTAAGAATAGATAAGCTTCCCTCTCATGGGGGCTAAGGGTTTCAAACGATGTGAGATAAACAATATTATAAAACTGAGAGATCAGAAAAGCGTCAGTTTTTACAGTCTGCAAAAACAAGGAAGCATCAATCATAGGTATTCTCAATTCTCATTTTTATATACCACAAGTATTCCTAAGAATATAAGAAGAACTGGCCATAATTTTTTTATGATAAAAAAATCAAGAAGTCCCAAGTTTGTGAGTAAAAATATGAGTCCAACAATGACGAGAATAACGCCAAGTGATTGTTGTGATTTTTCTTTTTTATCACTTACTTCTTGATGTGCTTCTCTTTTTACTTCTTTTGCAAACTCCTGTACTGCTTCTTTCATTTGTTGTACGTTTTCCTTAAACATATCTCTTCCATCAACTGTTTTAGAAGTATCACTGGGAAGAAGTAACCATAATAAAATATAAATAAGAACACCCGACCCTCCACATACTGCAAGGACAATGAAAAGAAGTCGAATAATATTGGGATCTACGTCAAAGTAGCGTGCAATGCCAGATGCAACACCTGCTAATATCTTGCTTGTTGAGTCCCGAAGGAGCCTCTTTTCATTTTTTATCATAGTATCTGATCATTGTAACAAAAAAATTATTTTAAAAAATCCAAAATAAGAATTCTTGGAATAAGAGTGTTTTGTTTTTCTTCTCCCACTTCTTTTATCGTGTCCAAATAAAAACCTTTTGAAATAAAAGCAGATATATAATCCCCAACAGTTTTTGGATACCAAGTAAGTTTAACCTTCTCCCATAAAGACAGCTTGGTTTGCGCACTTCTATCAAAATAATTACTCAGACTTTGATATTTAGGATTGTTACTTCCAGCTAATTTCTGAGCAAAATAAAACTGAGTATTAAATGGGTGATCAACGGCGACAATAAGATGTCCTTTTGCTTTCAATACTCTATATGACTCCTGTGCAAAGAGCGATATGTTGTTGATATATTGTAAAACCATTTTTGAAATGATTACGTCAAATACATTATTTTGAAACGGCATTTTTTCAACCACATCAAGTTCTTGAAAACTTAAATTTGAAATATTTGTATATTTCCTTTTGCACAAGGCAATAAACATATCTGAAAAATCTGTTCCGATTACCGATAATGCTTTTTTTGCAATTTCAGCACTGAAATACCCACTCCCACACCCAGAATCTAAAATTATTTTATTAGTAGTATCCCCTAGTAGTTCTTTTATTGTTGGATGGATAAGACTATTATTTAATTTATCTCCCTCTTCTCCCATTCCATCGTTATAAATGTTAACTGCAGTATTCCATTGTTGTTTAGTGTTCATGTTTATATTTTACATCTCAAATATTTTCAAAGCGAGAGGTTACATAATTGACGTATAATGGTGATCGTTTACACAACAAAACATATGTTTGATAAAAGTTTAGCTATTGTGGACGTTGAGACTACTGGGATGAGTGCACGCCATAATCGAGTGATTGAAATTGCCATTATTCGAATCGAGGGAAATAAAATTGCAGATACATTCACAACGTGCATTAACCCAGAGGTGAACATCCCCTCTTTTATTACTCACCTTACTGGAATTTCTCAAAAGGATGTGGACAGTGCCCCCATTTTTGGAAAAGTAAAACATAAAGTAAAAAAAATTCTAAAGGGCGCCACTTTTGTTGCACATAATGCGTGGTTTGATTATTCATTTATCCAAAATGAGTTTGATCGTGTCAATATTCCTTTTGAATCAAAAAGATGTTGCACGGTACGCCTATCAAGGCGCCTCTACCCACAATACAAATCTCACAGTCTTGCAAGTGTCATTGATCGATTTGGATTTGGATATGAAAGCCGTCATCGAGCATATGATGATGCATTCGTCGTCTGGCAATTCTTAAAGAGAATAAAAAAAGAAATACCTGCAAAGATGGTGAAAGAAACATGGAAGCTGTTGACAGTCTAAGTTACTTTATTAAAATAGTCTTGCTTATATATTTCAATACTTGTACATTGTAAATATATGAAATACAAAAATTTAGTTATTCTACCTTTAATAACCTTTTTCTTGTTCTTTGTTGTCTATAAAGTGTCTGCAACTGTTCAACTTCCCCGTATTTCTATTGCCTGTGAGTCAAAGATTGGTGCATTGTTTGCTTTTAATGATGGGTTTAGTTTATTAAAAAAATGTCCGGCAGGATCCCAACAAGTAGTGTTAATTGGTGAAAAAGGAGATAAAGGTGATAAGGGAGATACTGGCTCAGTTGATCCAACAATATTGACAGACCTTAATAATAAAATATCTGATTTACAAAATCGAGTCACGGTACTTGAAAATTCTACATATACCCCAACTCCTACGCCAGGACCAGTGATAACAACAATTACAAGTGATGGTTCTTGGAAATATTCTGAATTTAATATGTTGGGGTGGAATGAGGTTATGTTTGATGATAGTAGTTGGCTAACTTCACTATCTCCTCCTCCTCTTGGTGAATGTATGACTTCGCCACCTCAATCAATGTGGGCACAGAGTCCCTTTACTAGTACTGCATACTTTAGAAAGGTTTTTAATGTAGCATCTCCAAAAACAGGGACCATTAAAGCTTCAATTGATACAGGAGGGGAAGTTTATGTTAATGGTGTTTCCGTCATAAGTGGAGTATCTACGTCTCCACAAACAGTTAATGTAGGACCTTATTTAACCGTTGGAAACAATGTTATTGCTGTTAGCGCTTCAGCATCAGGATCCTGTAAATGGGTACAGGTAGAGTTGTCTCTTTATTGAGAGAGTAACTAATACTGTCACAGCGGTTTTTACTGTACCATCCCAAGAAATGATAGTGCCTTAAAGGTAAGACTATTTTTTACTTCTTTTATGTGCGATGGTAATTTTCCTCCTTTATTCTTGATCTCCACAAGGTAATGCCCTTCTTGTCCCCATGCAATATCGTATGCTGAAAGAGGTTCTTCATTTTTTTCTCTTCTTTTAAATCCAGAATGTGTAATAAATGGTCCGGCAAGCTGAGAAAAATCTTGTGCAACCTCCTCGTTTTCTGTTACTATGGTAAAGATACCATCTCGTTTTAACAAGCAACTCGCTAATTCAAGAGTTGCAAAACGGGGATCATACCTCGGAGAAGGATAGAGGTATGTTATTTTTTCTGCGACTGGCATAAGGGTAGAGGTAGGTATTGATTTTATGTCAGCATCAATACATGTGAGTAAATGAAGATTATTTTTTGCCTGTTCCCATGCTTCGCGATATACCCGTTGTAATTGTTCTGCTCGTGATTTATCCTGCAATACTTTCAGTTCAATAGATGCATATGTTTGACTCTGAGCTATAGAGTGGTTAAGAAAACTAAATACAGGTAGTCCTGATTCTAACTCATGCATAATCATTCTGGTCGCTTCTGGATTATTATCTATAGCTATTGCACGTTTTCCGAGCGCCAATGTTCTTAATGAAGGTAGTAAAGTCGCATCTCCAAAATGAATGTGTGTGTGAGGTCCTTTAGGGATAGAAAGTAATTCAGAGCATCCATGACGTATTTCCATCATTATATTATACTATAGGTTATGTATAAAAACAATCTATATGTATAATCTGAATATGAAATATCTATTTATTCTTATACTTTCCTATGTCACTTGGCAATGGATGTCCTTATATTTATTTGCGACAAGTATAGGAAACAAAAAAGAAGCGATTAAAATAATTACTGATAATAAACTTCTTGAAATTATTTTCAAAAAAACAGGATTGCGCTTGGCGAGTATTCGAGTAAGTTCCTCACAAAAACCGTGGGGGATGATGATTGGTCTTCCCCGCTATCCCTATATGGTATTGTCACAAGGATTATATGATTCCTTTGATAAGGATGAATTGGAGTATGTCCTTCTTCATGAATCGGGACACTACATGCTCGCTCACTCTGCAAAACTTGCTGTTCTTTTTATTTCTTTCTTAACAATTGGGTTTGTAAGTGTTTCGAATATAGAACTGCCACTCATATGGATTGTGATTGCACTTATTATTGGACTTATTCAAATACAGATGAGTCGCCTGTGTGAATACGAAGCAGATGCATTTACTCTCGCAAGAATGACAAATCCAAAAGGCATGATAACTGCAACTCAGAAATTTGCAAAAGCGTATAAACACTTTGATGTTATCCGTCATGATGAAGATACTTTCTTGGGTCGCCTTATTTACATGGGAATTCCGTATAACGAGAGAATAAGGAACGCAGAGAGGGAAATAATAAGAAGAAAGAGATAAAGTAAACTTATTTGGTGGAGATGCCGGGAATTGAACCCGGATCTGAGGAAACACTTCTACAAAGGTTTAGTGAGGGATAGAATATTTTTTACGCATGTATGAAGTCGGGAAATAAACAAACCTCTTCATACAGCCAATTATGAGTTGTCTGATCCCTACCCAATTGGGAATGGTAGTTCACATATTCCGGCTGGTTAATCTCGTTTTCTTTGCAAGTCGGAAGGATCAAAGAAATGAGCTGATTCCTCGTTAAGAAATGCAATTAAGCAAGTCTCATTGCTGGAACAAATTGGCTTGCGCCAAATGTTTTTGCAAGCTCTGCTTTCGCAAAGTCTCGAAGATCAGAAATGTTGCTCTGTAAAGAGTTAGCATTTATTGGTTTTTTGCTATTTCCTGAAAGAGATTGCTCTCCCCCAGCGCATAACTACGCCCTCACCATTTGTAAATGTGCGAATTCCCCATCGATTC
>JAPLYR010000069.1:18478-19347 GCA_026395455.1 Candidatus Roizmanbacteria bacterium
CTCCCCTTTTAAGGCTATTTTATTCGACTTTGATGAGACATTAGTTGAGGCAATGAACGTCAAGTGGAAGCAGCACCAAATGACCGCTAAGCAGTTTTATAACCATGAACTAACTGAGGAGGTCATCCGCACCTATTGGGGTATGCCTTTTGAACCAATGGTTGAACTGTTTTATGATAAAAAAGACAGTGTTGAAAATATGAAGAAGAACTACCATTCACTTGACGACCAGTTCCCAAAAAATCCATTCACCGACACTATACCTGTCCTTACTTATTTGCAAAATCATTCCTACTGGACTGGTATTGTTTCAAGTATGAGTAAAGATTCGGTTATTAAAGATATGAAGGAAAGTGGTATGCCGTATAAAAAAATGAATTTGATTCAAGGGTCAACTGATTCCTTATTCCATAAGCCAGACCCCCGCGTATTTGACCACGCAATTACTATATTAAAAGTGCAAGATATTTCTCCACAGGATATGCTGTATGTAGGTGATGATATTCGAGATATGCAAGCTGCCCAGGGCGCTGGAATTCATTTTATTGCAATACCGAATGGCCTCACAACGAAAGAAGATTTCGTAAAAAGCAACGTACATTGTATTAATACACTTTCAGAACTTATTCGTTAAAGTGCTGCGCCTTTAAAATTTGGACAGTTTAATTGGGCCCACTTCAAAAATGCTGTACTGCACTCTACTTTTACAGCCTTATTAGGTCCCGGCATACAATCTACATATTGTGTCTGTGGGCAGGTATATGTAGTTTTTGTTCCAGAAGATTTTATACATGTTCCAGAAGCATCTGGATATGCGCCATTATATTTACAATAGTATCCATCTGGACATATTTTTCCAGCAATTCCAC
>JAPLYR010000069.1:19374-23065 GCA_026395455.1 Candidatus Roizmanbacteria bacterium
CCTCCCACCAACTGACGCTGCATATACTTCAACTTCTCTCCCTATGTATTTACTTACATTTTTTTCATTCAACACGTCTGCAGGAAAATTTCCCCAAACACCTTTTTTGTTAAGACTTTCTCCACTTTCCAAAATAACATTTCCTTTTCCTATCTGGACACTACACTCTCCATCAACATGACATCCATAGTTTATCGCAGTAATAGTACCCGTAAATATTTTTGACACTTCGGTTGTATCTGGGCATTTTTCAAACTCACAATTTGGTCCAACTCTCCCAACGACACTCCCATCAGGACATGTTTTTGCTTCAAGAGTACACGCAATAGGACTTGGTATATCCGTTGGTTCATTTGTGATTGGAGGCATTCCACTATTTGCGGATTGTAGATTTGCCTGATAACTCATTCCTAGTGAAAACGTTATGATGGGTAACACTATAAATAGGGTGAGTGCCAAAGCTTTTGAAAGAGGGTGGTGAATTCTTTAGAAATTTTCATACATCCATTATGGCAATAATTGGCGGTAAAAGCAATCTTTACACTCTTTATCTTCTTAATCTCCTCTTAATCTGCTCCCATCTATAATCGTTATAGGTTAAAAATAGTGAAATACAAAATATGGATAAAATTTTTTCTTATATAACAAAAAACCTTTTAGCAGTCGTTGGAGTTACCATCCTCACTGGAACAACACTAACAACAAGTGCTCTAGGTGTTATAAAAGTAGCAAATAATTTTGAGAAAATTAAAGTTGAAGTGCCAGAAGTAAAGGAAATGGAGTCGGTTTTATCTCCAACAACCATCCCAACTCCTATAAGTAATAGTGTTAGTGGAGGATTAAATACAGTTATACCTCATCCAAAAGTTTTGTCACCCATCCCAACCACAGGACTACTTATTCCAACGACACCCGCTGCTCAATCTAGAACAACATCATCTAAAGTGCAATGTTCGGTTACTTTGTTTGGCAAACAATATGATGTAACCAACTTAAGAAGCACTCATTCCGGAGGAAATATATTTAATTGTGGGACTGATATGACCGCTATCTATCAAGGACGCCATGGAAGTGACTTAAGTCGCATGCAACAATACCTAATAACGTCTGGGGGGACGACGAGTAGTAGTAGTAGTAGTAGTAGTAATGGTTCCAATAACACATCAAGTAATTCCGGCAATACCAGTAACAGCTCAAGTAGTAGCACAAGTGGGAGTTCTTCTTCAGATACAGAAATTCATAAAGAAGAAGAGCATAAAAATGAACGTGAAGAAAAAAATGAGGACCATAAAGAAGAAGAAAAAGAACGCCTTGAGTCGTTTATTCACAACTTACTACAATTAGTAGTATCATAAAAGTGTTTTGGAAGTTGATATATTATGAAGTACCTTACAGGTAAACAGATACTCACAATTCCTACTTTTATCACTCTTTCTCTTTGGCTTCTTTCCAAAAAAGGATTGCTTGAGATAACAAATGACCCCCTCCGTTCCCTCAGTCAAATTTTTTCCCTCATCGGGCTTCTCTATATGATGGTAGCTCTTATTCTTTCAACGAGAAAGCGATTCATTGAAGATATGGTTGGAGGGCTAGATAAAGCGTATGAAATACACCATTTAGTTGGAAGTATTGCTTTTGTTCTTCTTATAAATCATCCATTGTTACTTGTAATAAAGGCGCTCCCACAAACTTCTATTGTTTCTCAATACTTATTTGTGGGAGATTATCTTCCCTATAACTTAGGAATTATTGGGATATATATCATGCTCTCAGCTTTCATTTTTATGGTTTTTATAAAGCTCCCCTATCATATATGGCTTCGTACACATCAACTGTTGGGATTTGCAGGAATAATTGGAAGTGTTCATGCCCTACTTATAACAAGTGATATATCTGCATTTATTCCTCTTCGGTTATGGATGATCTTTTGGATAATGCTTGGATCAATTTCATTTTTATATATTTTTATCTATTACAAATGGATCTCTTCTGTTTACGTATATGAAGTATCAAAAATTGATAGAGCTCTAGATGTCATAAATGTTTCTGCTAAGCCAATCAGAAGAAAAATATCATTTGTCCCTGGTCAGTTTGCATATGTAGGATTTAATAATAAAAATCTAGGAGGCGAACAACATCCATTTTCATTTTCATCTGCCCCACAGGAAGATGAAGTTCGATTTTCGATAAAAATGCTGGGAGATTATACCGTGAAACTGCCACTCCTTAAAAAGGGAGATAAAATGTATATAAAAGGTCCCTATGGAAAATTTGGAGATGTGTATATTAATGGCAAAAGGCCATTGGTGTGGATTATTGGAGGAATAGGGGTGACCCCTTTTTTAAGTATGCTTCGCAATGAAAAACAATTACTAGAAGAAAGAAGTATAGCTTTATTTTATTGTTTTAGTTCTCAAGATGAGGGGATATTTTCAGATGAAATAAAAGAGCTTGTTGATAACAAAAAAATGATAGAGGTACATGAATGGTGTTCAACTGAACGAGGGCGATTTAGTGTCCCAAAAATATTAGAGATACTTGAAAAATATGATAAATATGACGTTCAAATATGTGGTCCTGGCCCAATGATGGAATCATTAAAACAACAGTTTGAAGAAATTGGCGTTAATAACGAACGCATCATTTTCGAGAAATTTTCAATTTTATGATGCATAAATATCTCCGCCAATTAACTCAAATAAGTATTCTTAATTTCTTTTTTATTTTAGGACTCTATTTTTTTATCCAAAATAGAGCTCAGGTACCGCAGAAAAAAATGATTGAGGTTAAGCAATTACCTTCCACCTCATCAGTAGTTATCCCTACACTAACTGAAAAAAATGTTCCTATAACTATATTCTCAACACAAGCTCCTCAAAAAAACCTATTTACTGAACTTTCCTCACATAATACAAAATCCAACTGTTGGCTTGGAGTTGGAGGACATATTTATGATGTGACAACCTACTTTGGCTCACATCCAGGTGGAGATGGGCCAATACAAAAATATTGTGGCACAGATGCAACTATTGCATTCCAATCAAAAGATGGAATTGGAGCAAATCATTCAGCTACTGCATATGATCTGTTGGCACAGTATTTGATACAATAACCTCATGAGAATACTCGTTGTTGAAGATGATCTCCAAATAGCCGAGAACTTGAAAAAGATACTCTTATCACATTTATATATTGTCGATCTTGAACAAACAGGTGAAGGAGCATTGTTTCATGCTGAAACACAGACATATGACCTTATCATTCTTGATTGGATGCTCCCTGATATCGACGGAATAGAGGTGTGTAAAAATCTCCGCAAAAAATCTATTCAGACACCTATATTGATACTTACTGCAAAAGTACAAGTAGATAATATTGTAGATGGACTTGAAAGTGGAGCAGATGATTATTTGACAAAGCCATTTTCCATGGATGTTCTCCTTGCACGAATAAAGGTACTAATTCGCAGAGTAAATAATAACCCGTTAATGCCAATAATTAGGTTGGGGAACTTATCTCTTGATACTAATAAAAGAGTGGTTATGATTGGAAAGTCATATATTGCCCTTGCTCCAAAAGAATATGTCCTCTTGGAGTATCTCGTCATGCATAAATGCAAAGCGATAGATCGCATGGAGCTTATGGAGCATGTATGGGGAGAAACAATTGATGAATTTTCAAATACAGTGGA
>JAPLYR010000044.1:0-5695 GCA_026395455.1 Candidatus Roizmanbacteria bacterium
TCTAATGTCTCTGCATATATTTCTCGAATCTCATCAAACATTCCCGTATATGTTGCTGGGTTAGATCGAGGTGTTCTTCCAATAGGTCCTTGATCTACTAAATACACTCTCTCAATGCTATGTTGCCCAACAAGACGAGTAAAATCTCCCATCGTCTCTTGATAGTATCCATCCAAATGATATTTGAGTGCAGGATACAGTGTTTCTGTAATCAATGTAGATTTGCCAGAACCAGAAACGCCGGTGATTGCAATCATGTTGCCAAGTGGAATCTTAAGATCCACATTTTTTAGATTAAATTGCGTCGCTCCATGGAGTTCAATCCATCCTCTTTCTGTTACAAGTTTTCTTTTGGTAATAGGTATTTTCTTTGTTCCAAATATATACGCTCCTGTTAATGATTTTCCTTCTTTTTCAATTTCAGTCAATGTACCTGCAGCCACCAAATGTCCACCTTCTTTTCCTGCTTTTGGACCAAGCTCAATCAGATAATCTGCATTTTGTATTGTCTCTTTGTCATGTTCTACAACAACAACTGTATTCCCAATATCTCTTAAATGTTTTAATGTTCCGATTAATGCATCCACATCTCGAGGATGAAGCCCAATAGATGGTTCATCAAGAACATAGAGAACCCCCGTTAGTCCACTTCCAATTTGAGATGCAAGACGTATACGCTGTAACTCTCCTCCAGAAAGAGTTCGTGCAGCTCTGTTAAGAGTTAAATAGGCAAGTCCAACATTTGAAAGAAAAGAAACACGTGTACTAATCTCTTTAAGAATCATTGTTCCAACCTCGGATTCGTATCTGTTTAATTTGACTGGTAATTCATCTGTTATATATGATTTTAAAAGTTTTATGGATTCGTCACACACATCCATAATATTTTTTCCATCGATTGTCACTGCAAGAACTTCTGGTTTTAAACGTCTTCCCTTACACTGATCACATTGTTCTTCTCTCATGTATCTTCCTACTTCAACTTCATCATTGCCAGTTTGTGATTCAAAAAATCGCTTTTCAAACTCTGGCACAAGTCCTAAAAATTTCTCATAAATGGCAGTATCTTTTTTTCGTCAGCATCACCAAGTGGTTTATTCATATCGATTCCTTCTTCTTCACAGAACTGTTTCAGAAGTCGGATATACCAGGTATCTTGGAAATACACTTTATTGAATGGTAAGATTCCACCTTCATTGATACTTAGTTTTTTATTTATGATTTGATCTGGATCTATTTTATAGATTGTTCCCAAACCTTTACATTTCTCACATGCACCAAGAGGTGAATTAAAAGAGAACATGCGTGGTTCAATGGAAGGAAGTGAAAGATTACAATTGGGACAAGAGAAATTTTCAGAGAATAGAATGTCAGTTACACCTCTCAAAATAACAAGTCCATCTGAGAGCGCTAAAGACTGCTCAGTACTTGCAGTAATGCGAGATCGCAAATTTGACATATAGATCTCATCTTTAACTTCTTTTTGTGATAAGTTAAATGTTTCAATTATTACCTCAATGGAGTGTTTATTTGTTTTGAGAAGTGGAATATCATCTTTCTGCAAATCAAATTCTCGTTTGTCTACAAAAACTCTAGAGTATCCTTTTGTTCGAATATTATCAAATAAATCTTTAAACTCTCCCTTTTTTTGTCGAACAACCGGCGATAAAAGCATAAACGCATGGGGCTTTGACTTATCTGTCGCCACATCTGCTTGAGATGCTTTTATTATGCGTTCTACGATTTCATCTAGACTCAATTTGGTGATTTCAATATGACAGTTTGGGCAGTGAGGATGACCGATTCGTGCAAAAAGTAGACGTAAATAGTCAAATACTTCGGTGATAGTTCCAACAGTTGAACGTGGGTTGTGTGAAGAGCTTTTTTGATCAATGGAAATGGCAGGAGATAAGCCTTCGATAAGGTCAACATCTGGTTTTTCCATAATTCCCAAAAACTGGCGTGCATATGCAGACAATGATTCGACATATCTGCGTTGACCTTCTGCGTATAGCGTGTCAAATGCAAGTGAAGACTTTCCAGATCCAGAAACACCAGTGATTATGACAAGTTGATCTTTTGGGATGTTCACGTCTATATTCTTTAGGTTATGTTGACGGGCTCCTTTGATTGTTATTTGGTTCATAAAATTATTTAAAAATTTAAACTCTAAATACTAAATCCTAATCAAATTTGAAAACATAAATTAAAAAATTAAATATTTTATTTAGAATTTTGCTTTATTTGTTTAGAGTTCAGGGTTTATAGTTTAGTGTTTAACTTATCTCCTTTATCTTTTCTCTCAACATAATTGCTGCTTCAAAATTCATATCCTCTGCTGCACGTTTCATTTCTTTTTGTAGTCTTTTAACTGTTTTTTTCTTATCAAATGGTGTTAGTCCATCTTTCTTAATACTTTGAATATATTCTTGGTAACGTCCCTTAATTGGCTCATTCAGCATTTCCAAGTCCTCTTCTTTTTCTATAATACGTTCACGGATAGGTTTATAAATCGTTGTCGGAGTAATGTTGTGTTTAGTATTATATGCAACTTGATACTCTCTTCTTCGTCTTATTTCGTCAATTGCTTCTCTCATGGAGTTAGTCTCTGTATCTGCATACATTAAAACTTCTCCACCAACATTACGTGCTGCCCGACCCATGGTTTGGATAAGTGCCGTCTTTGATCGAAGAAAGCCTTCTTTGTCAGCATCTAAAATGGCAACCAAACTAACCTCAGGTAAGTCGATTCCTTCACGGAGAAGATTCACTCCAATCAACACATCATATTCATGTTTTCGTAAACTATCCAAAATATCAGATCGTTCAAGAGTCTCAATATCGGAATGAAGATAGGTGGCTTTAATTCCTTTGTCTTTGAGATAGGAAGTTAAATCTTCTGCAATTCTTTTTGTCAATGTTGTGACAAGAATTTTTCCTTTTGAATCTTTCTTAACTCGTTTTTCAATTTCAATCACTAAGTCCTCAACTTCATTTTTTGATGGACGAACCATTATTTCTGGATCTACAATTCCTGTTGGTCTTACCAACTGTTGAACAATACCTGCATGATCGGTAGAAATGTTTTTATCATCTCCTTTAAGAGCCTCTTGTTTTGATAGTTCAATTTCCCATTCATTTGGCGTTGCTGAAGTATAAATAATATGAGGAGGTATCTTATAAAACTCCTCGAATTTCATAGGTCTATTGTCATACGATGCCTTGAGTCTAAATCCAAAGTCAATAAGCATCTTTTTTCGCGCAAAGTCTCCATTAAACATTCCTCTAATTTGTGAAACAGACATGTGTGATTCGTCAATAACAACCAAAAACTTATCTCCATATGCTTGACGGAAATAGTGAAGAAGTGAATATGGTGGATCGCCTTCCTTGCGACCGTCAAAATAACGAGAATAATTTTCAATTCCATTTACATATCCTATTTCCTTTATCATTTCCAAGTCATGAGTGACTCGCTGCTTTAAACGTTGAGCCTCAACAATATGTCCAGCTTTTTTGTGCATTTCAACCTCAAATTCCATATCTTTACGAATTTGCTTCTCTGCTTCTACAATAGTTTTTGGATCAGCCATAAAATGTTTTGCAGGAAATATAATGAGCGCTTCTTGACTCATTGATTGTTTTCCAGTAAGTGGGTCAAATTGCACGATTGAGGTCACAAGATCACTTTCATAAGAGACTCTATATCCAATATCTTCATATGCTGGATAAATATCAATACTTGATCCACGTTGACGAAATGTTCCACGCTTAAAATCAAATTCACTTCGATCGTATTGGAGCTGTGCCAAACGGAACTGAACGTCATGGAGGTTAAATGGACCACTTACCTTTAAATCTAAAATATATTTGCCGTAGTCAAGAGGGGAACCAATGTTATAAATACACGATACTGAAGAAACAACGATGACATCTTTTCGTGTAAGGATATTCGTAGTCGATTGTAGACGGAGTTTATCGATTTGTTCGTTAATTTGAGCTTCTTTTTCTATATAGGTATCACTGGCTGGTAGATACGCTTCTGGCTGATAAAAATCATAGTAAGACACAAAATAGGAAACACCATTGGTGGGGAAAAACTCTCTCATTTCCTGGTAGATCTGCCCAGCAAGCGTTTTATTGTGAGAGATGATAAGTGTTGGCAACTGAAGTTTTTGTATGACATTGGCTACGGTAAATGTCTTTCCAGAGCCTGTCACACCAAGTAAAACCTGGTTTTTCTTACCAGACTCAATACCAGCTACCAATTCATCGATTGCTTCTGGCTGATCTCCTGTAGGCAAAAATGGTGATTTGAGTACAAACATAAAATAGGAAAATATTGGAACCAATCATTTTACCATAAAAACTGATACACAGTCAATGCGAGTTGAGATAATACGTAATACAGGTGGCACGATTGAAGGGATCCTAAAATAATAATAAACTTCGCATTTTAAAAATATATTTAGTAATTCGAAGCAGTATGCCAGGCATGTTGACCTTTTTGCGGCCGAGAGTTGAGAGTGAGGAATGGAAAAACGATGCAAAACGGCGCAACTGCCGGCATATGCAAGAATTACTAAAAATCAAATTACATCGTTCTATTTCATCGGAAGCACAAGAACAGAAAATACGGAGCATATTTCCATATTAAATTCTCAATTATTATGGCATAATTACAGCTATGGAAATCATAAAAATCTTAATTGACTTCATTTTACACATCGATGTACATTTAACCCAGATCACTGCAACATATGGAGTGTTAACCTATGCAATTCTATTCGGTATTATCTTCATGGAAACAGGGTTGGTTTTCACCCCCTTCCTTCCTGGCGATTCACTCCTTTTTGCTGCTGGCGCAATAGCCGCACTGGGAAGTCTGAATATTTTTGTTTTGGTTGGTCTCCTTTTTGTCGCGGCACTTGTTGGCGATACCACAAATTATTTCATTGGTCATTTTTTTGGAAAGAAAATCGTTGCCCACCCCATTATTCCTATCAATGAGGAACATATTGAAAAAACAAAAGCCTTTTTCAAAAAGTATGGAAAGAAAACCATCATCATGGCACGATTTGTCCCTTTTGTTAGAACATTTACTCCATTTGTAGCTGGTGTAGGTCGCATGGGATATAAACAGTTTATTTCATACAGTATCGTTGCCGCAGCATTATGGGTCTCCTTGGCAACATTTGCAGGATATTTCTTTGGCAATATTCAAATTGTCAGAAAAAACTTTTCATTGGTTATCCTCCTTGTTATTCTCATATCTCTTGTTCCTATTCTATTTGAGGTTGTTTCGAAAAAATTGAATAAGAATAAGTAATATTCGTGAGTGCCCTGTGCGTTTGAGTAGTCTAACGCCCTGTTTGAGCACTCGAATTATCATTGTGCGAGTTCGTTAGCTACGCAAAAGCATAGGGCACGAAGAGAAATCAGTTATAATACTAAAATATGCTTTACATTGTTGGGACACCTATTGGAAACCTCGAAGATTTGTCACTCAGACAGGCAAAGACTATTCTTACAGCAGATATCATTCTGGCTGAAGACACGCGTAGTGCGGAGACCCTTATTTCTGCAGCAGAAAGACTATTTTCTATGACAAGAAAGAGCGATCTTATTGTTGTTTCTTATTACAAAGATCGTGAATTTGAAAAACTTCCCTATATCCTTTCCCTTCTTGCAGAAG
>JAPLYR010000044.1:5745-7079 GCA_026395455.1 Candidatus Roizmanbacteria bacterium
AGCTGGAATGCCTCTTATTTCTGATCCCGGAGGACTTCTTGCAAATCATTGTAGAAAACATGGCATTCCATTTACCGTTATTCCCGGACCAACCAGTGTTACAACCGCACTTGCACTTGCTGGCAATTCATCCCATACATGGACCTATCTAGGATTTCTTCCAAAAAAGCCCAATGACATAAAACGTCTTGTTGAAAAACTTAAACTTGTTCCCATATTTGAAAAGAAAGATCACGTATTTGTTGCGTTTGAATCTCCTGATCGATTTAACGATACCATGAAACTATTTGCAGAAGTCATACCAACGTCAACTATCTCAGTTTGTAGAGAACTCACAAAGAAGTTTGAAGAAGTATTAGTAGGAACTCCTAGCGAATTAGCAGAAAAACAAATACGAGGCGAAATCGTCCTCGTCATTTCGCTATAAGATATACTGCAATATATTAAGTAATGTTAGGTGGCACGAGTAAAGGGCACCCGGCAGCGCGCACAAAACTTCATGCCAGCAGGCATCTTGAAGGTTTTGGAGCACTGAAGGGGGAAATTGCGAGTGACGGAATCTAACATAAATTTAAAACTTGACTTCTTACAGTAGATAACTCATACTTATCTCATGCGCTTTATATTTGCTTTACTATTAACACTCTCACTCGTTATTACTCCTTCAGTATTTGCAGATGATCTTATTCTTACCCATATTGGTGGCATGGCTACTCAGGGCAAGAAGTTTAATCAGTGGTGGTACGAACCACAGCGCGTCGTTCTCAAAGGAGTTGGAAGCAAAGCGGCAAATATTGATGTAACTATTGATGGTAAATTTAACACCATTCATTCAAGCACAACAGACGGAACTTGGTCATACGACCTCGGTAATCTTTCTGTAGCAGATCATAGTATTGTTGTTGGATCGGGAACCGAATCCTACTCTTTTGTTCTTACCATTGGCTCCCCAGCTCCAGCAGATATGAGTTCCACAAAAGGCGGACTTCCAGCGGCAGGAGGACTCCTTCCACTTATAGGATTGGTAGGTCTTTCTGGATTTCTTATTTATGTAGGACTTAAGAAGTCTGAGTCTTAACAAGACGCTTTAACCATTTTTCATCAATTGCTTTTTTAAGATCAACTCCCTCAGATTGTGCAAGAAGAAGTACGTGGCATAAGACGTCCGCAACTTCATTTTCAAAATCACTTTTCAATTCTTTTGGGGTTTTATTTTTATGTCTGCCTTGTCCATTCATAGAAAGATACGCTTGAGTAAGCTCACCCATTTCTTCCTGGAGTTTTAATAGATACCATAGTTTATTACGAGAGATCTTAAATTTTTTGGAATAGAG
>JAPLYR010000138.1 GCA_026395455.1 Candidatus Roizmanbacteria bacterium
ACATTTGGATTTCTTAAGGTATTTATAAAATAAAATGGCAAACACATCTAATCAATTACTGGAAATAAAAGATTTACGAAAATCATTTCCTATTGGTGGAGGGGGAGTTGTAGAAATTCTTAAGGGAATTAATATAACAGTCAATAAAGGTGAGTTTGGTGTTATTTTTGGCCCATCAGGATGTGGTAAAAGCACACTTCTTCACTGTTTACTCGGACTTGAAAACCCAACTTCAGGATCAGTCTTAATGGAAGGTCAAAGTATTTATGACCTTACCGAAGATCAACGATCACTCTATAGAAGACACAAAGTAAGCATTATCTATCAACAACCTCTTTGGATTTCATCACTCAGTGTTATCGATAATGTGAAGTTCCCACTTCATTTACTTGATATGACCGAAGAACAAATTGATGAAAAAGCATGGGAAGTGTTACACCAAGTTGGTATGGACAAATGGGCACAGTATGTCCCAACAACTCTCTCTTCAGGTCAACAACAAAAGATTAGTTTGGCTCGCGCCCTTATCCTTGACCCATTAATGGTAGTGGCTGATGAGCCAACGGGAAATCTAGATACAGTGTCAGGTCAAGAATTAATACAGACGTTTATGAATCTTGTTGATTTGGGGAAAACAGTAGTTATGGTTACTCATGATCTTGAGTATTTGAGATATGGAACAAATATTTTCCACATGGTTGATGGAGAAGTCGTAGAAACATATCAACCAAAGAGCAAGGCGTCAATTGTTGTTGGTAAAAAAGGTGGGAGTGGGGACGATACCGCAAATGTTCGTGATCCAAAGTTCCTCGAAAAGTTACATCTATGAAATCAAAACTATTACATATAGCGAAGACAGCTATTTCCATACAATTTTGGAAGGAAGTTGCACGTCAGATATACTTATTTACAGGCTTTTTTGTTCTTCTTATTTTATTTCTGCTGAGTAAAATATTCTCCCATCTGTTGTTTATGCCATTTATTGGAAGGTTGATTTATAAAATTAACTTTGCAACAGGGAAAACAATTCCTCACTACGAACAATTACTGAGTAACAAAATTGATGGTATGCGACCATCTGAAGTGAAGAGAAGTTATCTCATTGGACTTGCGCTCAAAAACTTATTAGCAAAAAAAACACGTTCGTTTATTACTATGTTTGGAATGGCGGTTGGAATTGGTATTATTGTGTTTCTTATTTCCCTTGGATATGGAATCGAACGTCTTGTAATATCAAAAATTGCATCTCTAGATGAGCTTCGTATGATCGACGTGTCATCCAGCGAGAATACTTCTCTTCGTTTAAATAAAACGATATTTGATAGAATTGCTGCCCTCCCAAAAATTGAAAAAGTCATTCCAATTGTCTCAATTGTGGGAAAAATTTCCTTTGGTGGAGCACAAACAGACGTTCTTGTATACGCAGTTCCGAGAAGTTATTTGGACGCTATACGAGTACAGCCAAAAGCAGGAACATTTTTTACAAATAATCAATCATTTGAAAATGCGACTGCCATGAATAATGGAGGAGTTGGATCAGTGGCAGGAGCTACAACAGAGATATCAAAAGTACAAATAGGATCGATGATAGACAATAATACATACTCTGTCACGGTATTACCTCAACAGTCTGTTCTTGTTTCAGAAACATGTGATATTGCATCAAAAACATTGGGATACACAGCCCGAATTGAAGGAGGATTTACAGGAAGTCTCTATTGGGGTAGCCAATATACACCTTTTTATAATTATGGACGAGCTGCGTATGATTCAAGACGCGATATTTATGTTGGACGATGGGTAAAGGGACTTATGCCGCTTTAGAATAAAAATGCAGATAGCACACTTGAACCATTCC
>JAPLYR010000060.1 GCA_026395455.1 Candidatus Roizmanbacteria bacterium
TAACCTATACCAGAAAAGTTGATTTATTCCAAACAGATGTAACTGAAGATCCAACATTGACAGTAACCCCCACAACTCCCCTCAGTCCAGAAACAGTTTTAAGTCAAACTCCTGGTGGTGCAACCGTTCCAACACTTCCTGTAGCAGTACCCACACAGACATCTGTAGTCCCAACTGTTATCGCTATGGCTCCATCAGCTATGCCATCGAAAGTAGCTGTAGTTCCAACACTTCTTGCAATGGCTCCAACACTCGTCCCAACTCTTATCCCAACACTAATTCCTACTCTTATTCCTACAAAACCCCTAGCACAAGTAACGATTCCTGTTGTCTCAACAATGCCAGTGACCCCAACATTACAGCCGTTACTTGCATACAAAAGTACCACAATTTCTCCCACCCTTATTCCTATCGCAAATACAGGGGGAATGATAAATCCAACAAATTCTGTTAATTCAACAAATCCAACAAAAACAATATCTCCTACAATACAAAAAGTTCAACCAACAGGAGTTCAACAACTTCCAGAAACGGGATGGATTCAAACATCTTCAATCCTTTTTATCGTAGCAACTTCTACAATTCTTTTCTCATTGTTGTTTTAATAATGAAATAGTGTAATATAACTTCATATATATGAAAAAGTCGTCACTTTTTATTGTTCCACAAAATCAAGAGGGATTTAATGTTATTCAAAAATTAGATGAGGGGAAATTCATCAAGAATAAAATGGTATTTGATTTGTTTAAAAATACATTTTTACTTCATATAACCATTGAGCCAGGAGGATATCAATTAAATAACAATATGTGGGCATGGGATATTCTCAATAAACTCAATGGAAAACCAGATTTAGCATGGGTACGTTTTGGAGGATGTCTGAGAAAGGAACAGATTGGAGAAATTCTAAAGAGTGCATTAGGTTGGAGTGACGAGGAGCTAAATAAATGGAATACTCACTATACAAATACAAAACCAGAATATTTTGAAGGGGTGTACTATCCTGATACGTATCTTATTCCTGTTAATGAATCGGGTGATAAAGTTGCACAGAGACTTATCAATAGATTTAATGAAAAATTTGCTCCTCTTGCAGACAAATATATTCAGGCGAACATTCGATGGGTAACAGGGCTTAAAATTGCCTCTCTTATTGCCCGAGAAGCAGCAGGAAAAACAGATATGCACCTCATATCAGGTATTATTTGGAATAGGCTCGATGTTGGCATGCCATTACAGATAGATTCAACCATGCAATATACGCTTGGTAAGAATAGTGAAGGTAAATGGTGGGGATCAATTGACATTGGAGAAAAGCAAAATGACTCACTCTACAACTCATATCTATATAAAGGACTGCCACCTACTCCTATTTGTAGTCCAAACATAGATTATATTGAGGCAGCATTAAATCCAGAAGAAACAGATTGTTTATTTTACCTTCATGACAGTAAACAGCAAATCCACTGTGCAAAAACATATGAGGAGCACTTGAAGAATATTGATATCTATTTAAATTAAAAAATCAGGTTATTTTTGGAAGAGCCTGTGTGATGACAATCTTACTCACTGCTTCATTTTGGGATAAAACAAAGGGAAGACTGTCTGAACGAAGAAAATCAATCTCATTAATGGGAACCGTATTACAATCCATGTGAAGTTCTTTGACGATAGTAGCAATCATAGAGCAATTGTATGCAGTATCAAGTATTTCTATTGATCCTTTACTATCTACAACCCGAATTGCCTCATTGAGTAATGTGCAGAATATCGCTAGTTTCTCAGCCTTCAGGAGGGCACCTATTTGATTGAAATCAACGGGGAGATTTCCTGTAAGAATATGGTTATGAAATCCCTGTGAATTAGTAGCACTGTTTAATAAGAAGTCCATTTGTACTTTTGAGGCGGAGTGAGATTTTAAAGGGAGTGTATATGCTGATGCTAATACATTGGGGTGATCAAGAGAGTCCATATCAATTGCAACAACATTTTTTTCATTTTTAGCCCATTGTGATCCTCTTATTCCACTTCCAACCAACACAGCTAATTCTTTGTACGACATAAAAATACTACATGAAAACAGGTATTTAAGACATTCAACCTATTAAGCAGCGTTTATTGTGCAGCTTTTGCTATTGCGATAAATTGAACAGGATCTAAACAAGCTTTTCCAATAAGAAAGCCATCGATTTCTCCCGTTGCAAAATAATCTGATGCATTTTTTTCATTTACAGAACCTCCATAGATAAAAACAACATCTTTCGGAAGGTTCATTTTTTTCTTCATGGCGACTGTTTGTTCTGGCGGCTCACCATGAGCTAATGCTTGTTTTACTTTTTCAGCTAATTGCTCATCTGTTTCGCCAAATATTTTTCTACGTTCACTATGTCCAATTATGGAATAATAAGCAACACCTTCAAGTGTTGTTGCAGTGACATCTCCGGTATAACTCCCTTTTTCAAATGATGAAATCGTCTGAGATCCTACAAACACATTTTTACAGTCTTTTAATTTTCCCTGAACATAGGAGATGAAAAGAAGGGGAGGGAATACACCAAGAGTAACAGTTTCATTGGCTCTATATTCTCTTTGAAATGTATAAATCCATTGTTTCATTTCGGTAAAATTCTTGTTTGCTTTCCAGTTTCCTAAAATATATTTCATTGGTAAATAATGGCAATAAGTAATGGTATAGTATAACGTATGCAGAAAGTTGAGTTCAAGACATTAAATCCGGAGCAGTTACAAGCAGTTACGTATACTACTGGTCCCTCAGTTGTATTGGCAGGAGCCGGATCTGGGAAAACAAGAGTATTGGTTTATAAAGTTCTTTATCTTATTACCCACGAAAAAATTCTTCCTAATGAGATTGTTATGATTACCTTTACAAACAAGGCTGCAGCAGAAATGAAAAAAAGGATAGAAAGTGCAGGGTTTGGGAAGCTTGGCTTTGTAGGTACTTTTCATTCTTATTGCGCAAGCCTTCTTCGCAGATATGCGGGGAGATTGGGATTTGGTCCCGACTTTGTCATATTTGATGATGACGATCAAACAGCTCTTTTGAAACAAATCATAAAAGAAAATGATATCGATCGTATGACTGCTTCCTATCTTTCCCATCTTATTTCCGCGGCAAAAAATCAGCTCATCGCACCTGATAAATTCACAACTTTCTTTCCTCAAGAGCGCGCAAACGAAGTTGCAAAAATATATTCGATATATCAAGCACGTCTAAAGAAAAATAACGCATTTGATTTTGATGATCTCATTATGAAAGTTGTTGAATTATTACGAAAGGATGATGAGGTAAGAGCTCTCATTCATGAAAAGTACTCACAAATATTAATTGATGAGTTTCAAGATACTAATTATGCGCAATATTCATTGGCACGCCTCCTATCTGAGGAAAGTTTAGACATTACTGTTGTTGGTGATTTTTCACAAAGTATATATTCTTGGCGTGGCGCTGATATACGTAATTTGGAAAAGTTTCAAACCGATTTTCCTGATGCAAAAGTATTTGAGCTAGAACAAAATTATCGATCCACTCCTCCCATACTTGATTTTGCCTACACCATAATTTCAAAAAATAATGGACACCCCATTTTAAAATTGTTTACAGAAAAAAATGGAGGGGAAGACATTATTATTAAACAGTTACAAAATGAAGAAGATGAATCTCTTTTTATTGTAACCGAAATAGAACGGTTAAAAAATAAATATGATTACAAGGATTTTGCAGTATTGTATCGCATCAATGCTCAATCACGCGCATTAGAAGAAGCACTATTGCAGTATGGACTTCCGTACATGTTAATTGGAGGAATTCGTTTTTATGAACGAAAAGAAATTAAAGATGTTTTATCATATATGCGTCTTATTATTAATCCAGATAATGAAATTGCGCAAGATCGTATCATGAAGCTTGGAAAGCGAAAGTGGGCAGAGTTTGTGGAAAAATCTGCTGGTATTCGAGATGGCATTGAAAAAAAAGATTCAGAAGGATTGATGGAAGAAATATTTTCAGCTACCAATTACCTTGCATTATATAATGAAAAAGATCCGGAAGAATATTCTCGCTTAGAAAATATAAAAGAATTGAAAAGTGTGGCAAATTCATATCCCAATATTAATGATTTTTTAGAACAAATTGCATTAGTTGAGTCTGAATACTCTGAAGGAGAGAAAAAAAGAAAAGGGGAAGATGGAGTCAGACTAATGACTCTTCATCAAGCAAAAGGACTAGAATTTCCAGTAGTTTTTATGGTAGGAGTAGAAGAGGGAATTTTACCTCATTCTCGAAGTACCTTTGATCATTTTCAACTCGAAGAGGAAAGAAGGCTTATGTATGTGGGAGTTACTCGTGCAAAAGAACGCTTGTTTATTACACACGCACGAAGACGATTTCTTTTTGGAAGAAGAATGGAATCTGCTCCCTCTCGCTTCATTGCGGAAGAAAATGAAGAGTGGTAGAATAAATTATGGGTACTCGCATTGTCCGCAGAATAACAACAGTTACAAGAGAGTTTATTGTGATGATTCTTCACTGCGTGGGACATTTTCCCATTCATCATGTACGAAGATTTTTTTATAGAATTGCAGGAATGCATATAGGTGAAGGAACATCTATTCATACTGGTCTCAAACTGTATAATCCTGCAGGGATTAAGATTGGAAAAGACACCATTATCGGAGAAGATGCGGTGCTTGATGGACGTGGTCCTCTTGTCATTGGCAATCATGTCGCATTTGCAACGGGGGTGATGATCTATAACTCACAGCATGATATTAGAGATCCACAATTTGCAGCAACAACTCAACCCGTTCATATAGATG
>JAPLYR010000075.1 GCA_026395455.1 Candidatus Roizmanbacteria bacterium
CCATTGATTTTCTTGATAAGAAGAAGTGAATGAAATCGTTCTCCTTCTTTGGCAGGACGAGCCAATCCCTCTACTTCGTCACCCTTTCGAAGCCAAAAGCGTCGAATTTGGGAGGTTGAAACATAAATATCATTGTCTGGGTTGATAACATAATCTTTTCTTAAAAATCCGTATCCTCCAAACGTAACATCAAGAATGCCTTTTGCTGGATAACTCATTTTCAAGTCTTCTTTAAGTCTTTCTTCCAGTGGAGCAGCCTTGACAGGAGCTGCAGCAACAGATGGGGCAGAAACAACAGGTTTTTGTTCTGGTTGTGGCGCCTCATAGCTATTTTCTTTTGTCATAATAGGTGTTGACTCAAGTTGGTCAAGCATTTTAGAAACATCAAGTGTTTCTGATTGTTCCTGTAGTGAGGCAACAGGTGCTTTTGAAGCAGGTTTTGAACGTTTTGTAAACATAAGAGAGGGAATAAATTAAATAAAAAATAATAAAATAACTACTGTGTTAATAAGGAAACTATGCAACTTCTGTCAATTAATACCATTTTTGTGTGAACCATTGGGCAAAATAAACAACAGGAAGACTGATGTTATGCTAAAAGTGAATACTGTTTTGATCCTCAAGGACGGTTGTGCAGAAACTTTTTCTCGATACGTTAAAGGGTTGTGGTGAGATCTTGGGCCAAGGCTTACGATACTACGCCAGATTTCTGTTAATTGCTTAACAAATACCCTATATATTATTGTTCAGAAAAAGTTTTCAAATTGCCAATCCTATCGAAGAGGATCTGATAGAAAGTATACCATATGAAACAAGGTTGTCAAACTGTATACTAATCCTCATGAGGCGTTATTTCCAAGTATTTACAGTTACTCTTAAAGAGTATTTTGCCTATCGACTTAACTTTGTGTTATGGCGATTTCGCATGATTCTTTCAACGATGATAACTCTCTTTTTATGGATGGGTGTGTTTGATTCAAGATCTTCATTTGGATCTTACTCAAAAGAACGATTATTGTCATATTTGTTATTTTCTAGCCTTGTTACTACATTTATCGCAAGCTCTCGTATTTCAAACCTTGCATATGAAATTCAAAGTGGAGGTATTATGAATTTACTCCTTAAACCGCTCTCTATCTTCGGATATTATGCAGCAACGGACGCAGCAGATAAACTCATGAATGTATTTTTTGGTCTTGTTGAATTTCTTCTCATAGTTATGAGCTTTCAAATTCCCCTCGTTCCCCCTCAACAAATAGGGTGGTTCCTCATATTCCTCTGTAGTGGTGTCTGCATTTCCTTTTCTATCAACCTTATGCTGTCATTTATTGGGTTTTGGACTCCAGAAGTATGGGCTCCTCGTTTTCTATTTATGATGCTTGTTACCTTTGTTTCTGGCGCCTATTTCCCACTTGATCTATTACCTTCCTTCGTGTATCGAATATTTCTTTTCACACCATTTCCCTATCTTTACTTCATGCCAACCAAGATACTCGTTGATGGTCTCCAAGGTCCCTATTTTATTCAACAGCTCATTTGTTCTCTTGGTTGGGCGATTGGATTATTCTTTTTAGCACGTTTTATATGGAAAAGAGGTATTAAAAATTTTTCATTTTGGGGGCGTTAGTCGAATTTGGTTGGGGGTTGAAATCAAAAAAATGGAACAGATGGCACGAGTAAAGGGCACCCGGCAGCGCGCACAAAACTTCATGCCAGCAGGCATCTTGAAGGTTTTGGAGCACTGACGGGGGAAATTACGAGTGACAGAATCTGGAGGATAAGTTGGGAGATATGCGAGAATTGTAAATAAATAAGTATGAAACATAACTTCACTATATTTTGGCTTTTCGCAAAAAATAGTATGCGGACTACCACACAAGGTCGTATTGGTTTGATTATCTTTACCCTTGGCAAAGTCGTCCGCTTTGCCTTTATGTTTTTTCTTCTCTTTTTTATTTTTAAAGGAACGCGCATGCTCAAAGGTTATACATTCCAAGAAGCTGCACTCTTTTATATGATATTTAACCTTATTGATACTATTTCTCAAGTATTGTTTCGAGAGGTGTATCGGTTTCGTTCACTGGTCGTAGGGGGAGCTCTTGATACTATCCTTCTGAAGCCTTACCATCCATTCCTTCGCATTCTTCTCGGTGGAGTAGACGTACTTGACGTCATTTTACTGATCCCCTATACGCTTATTACTGTTTTAATTGCTATTCAAGGACATATAACCCTCATACATTTCATACCTTTTTTAATTCTCTTTTTAAATGCATTATGGATTGCAACTTCCTTCCATATTCTAGTTCTTGCCCTTGGCATTCTCACCACTGAAGTTGATCACACCATTCTTATCTATCGTGATATGACAAGCTTAGGGAGATTCCCCATGGCAATCTATAAAGAACCTATCAAAAGTTTTTTTACCTTCGTTATTCCTATCGGTATTATGACCTCCTTCCCTCCTCAAGCATTGCTTGGAGCCCTTTCTCCTTCAGGCTTTTTCATCTCCCTTGCGATATCTTCTGTATTGTTTTATAGTGTGATGAAGTTGTGGAAATATTCATTAAAAAAATATCAAAGTTGGGGAGGATAATATGATTACTGTAAAAAATGTAACAAAAATTTATAAATCCCATATACGTCAGAATAACATTCTGAAGGATATATTCTTTCGTACATTTAAAGAGCATATAGCTGTTAAAAATATTTCATTAGACATTAAGGAAAATGAGCTTGTTGGTTTTATTGGTCCTAATGGGGCGGGTAAAACATCAACGCTCAAAATGCTTGCAGGTATTCTTTATCCAACTTCGGGTTCTCTATCGGTCCTTGGCTACACTCCTTTTGATAAAAAACGAGCGTTTTTAAAACAAATTGCCTTTATCATGGGGCAGCGGAACCAACTTATTTGGGACCTGCCTGCATATGATAGTTTTGAACTTCAACGAGCCGTGTATGAATTAGATGTAACTGAGTATAAGAAAACACTCAACCATCTATTGTCCATCCTTGAGTGTGAAAACCTCATGCAAAAACCTGTCAAAACACTTTCATTGGGAGAGCGGATGAAGATGGAGCTTATTGCTGGATTACTTCATAAACCAAAGCTTGTTTTTTTAGATGAACCCACAATAGGACTTGATATTTTTTCCCAAGAAGCTATTAGAACTTTTATTAGAGAATATCAGCAAAGCTATAAAGCAACCGTTATTCTGACGAGTCATTATCTAGAAGATGTAAAAAAGCTTACCAAACGACTCATTATTATTCATAAAGGAGTAATCGTATATGACGGTTCGCTCAAAAATATCATTGAACAATACTCAACAGAAAAACGAATAAAAATAACATTGGAAGAAAACATATCAGAAGCAAAGATAAAAGCAATAGGAAGCCCCACATCATTTATATATCCACAGCTAATATTTTCTATTAAGAGAGCAGAATTGCCTGAAAAAATTAAGCAAATCTCCTCTCTCCTCTCCTTTTCTGACCTTACCGTAGAAGATGCGAGTATTGAGGAAGTGATAAAGTCTTTTTTTGGGGAAAAGAGATAAAAAAGGTTCTGAAAGTTTGAAACTTAAAAAGTTAAAAGGGTGTGCAATTCGAAGTAGTATGTCAGGCATGTTGACCTTTTTGCGGTTGAGAGTTGAGAGCGAGGTGGAAAAAGCGATGCAAAACGGCGCAACTGCTGACATATGCGAGAATTGCACAATATGAATTGTTGTATACTCATATCATGTCTAGAAAAGCCGTTCCCTACATGTTCCTCGCACTCCTCTTAGCCGTTCTCCTTTTTATACTGGGAGTCCGCTATGGACAAAGTGTTGAAAAAGTAAATAAGACCATTTCTTATTTGGTAAGTCTACCCCCATCCCCTACTGTAGCTCCGACATTACCTCCACTTGGATTCTCTACCTATACTCATTCAGATTGTGGCGTTTCTTTTCTCATACCAAATCTCATTGAAAAAACAAAAGAAGGCTCAAATTCTGCTCTCTTTTCAACTCAAAAAAAACAACTTGCACTCGCAGTCTCTTGCGAAAAAAAACCATTTATTCAAGAGAAAAATGAGCTTGTAGTAACAATAAATCGTACTATTCGCGCGTTTCAAGTCGTTACAGCAGATACTGCTTCTTTTCGATTTTATAATGCAAAAAATGCAAAAATAGTAACTATTACCTCTTCAAAACAATACCTACCCCTTATAGAAAAAAGCCTCGAGCTCACTACAAAATAGGCTGTTCCAATGCTATAATTAGCACTAATTATGGTAGTAGAAAATTTCATTAGATTAGAGAGGACAGAAACACGATATATCGAGTCGATGCGTTCCGTTATTGATCGCTCAAAACTTTCGGGAACTTCTTTATTATTATTCAATACGCTTTTCCCTCCCCAGAAAAAAATTGGGCTATTTAACGAAGGACATATATCTCAAGATGCAAGAGCTGAATATAGTCCAACTGAAAAGAGAGTTGTTAATGAAGTGCGTACCGCATTTGGATTTGCAAAGTCTGGAGAAGAGCATACAGGTGAACATGATATGCCCGACTATCGTCTGTATTACACGAAGGATCGTGCATCTTTTGCACACCACTTAAATGAACTTGAAGTGGTCAAAAAAATGAAAAATATAACGGTAACAAGCCCTCTTCCTGAAATACTCAACGGTGAACACCCTCCCAAAAAAATGAATCGTGCCGATCATTCCAAAATTATTGCAAACGCTATTTTCCGCGATATTATGCGCATGGCTGTTAAGACGCCAGAATTATTTATTGAGAGAGTCCAAAAAGATATTTTCTACTTTAAAAAAATGGGAATCCCAAATGCAGCTGAAGTATTTACAGCTCATCACTCCACCTTTACTCAGGGAATCATGGATAGAATTATGGGAAAAGTTGAACTTAGTGGAGCTCTTTCTGAAGCTCTTCCCATTGCCATAGAATATGCAAAATACCTTATGCTTTTTGCATATCTTCATGATTCTAAAACTCCAGCAGACTCAGATCTTTTTATGAAGGCAAAGGCACGTTTTCCAGGTCAATCAAGTATTAAGTATAGTGAGGATGCACAACTGGGGAAAGATATTGAAAATATGACCGATAGATATCAAGGGAGTCAGCAAGGAATATTTCCTCTGTTTGAACGCTTTCAATTTGATCGAGATTTCTTTGTGAAGATGACTCAAAGTTATTGTAGTGAAAATGATCCAACACTGGGAGCTTCTCTTATAAAGGGAAAAAGAAAAGGTGATGGATTTGTGGAAAAAGGAGGGCCAAAAGAACTAAAAGATATGGCGATTTTTGATGAAGATCAAGTTGTTGGATCAACCTATAACTTTTTGCAGATTGCAGAGCAAATCCTTCCAGGTGGTGCCGTCCATATGTATCAATCTAAAAAAGATGTCCATCAAATTGGAAGTTTTTATGAAAGATTCCAACTTATGGCGTATGCATTTGCAGCAGGAATTAATAAGGAGCAACTGGCGGAACAATTAGTAGCTGCAGGTCTTCCTCATAGGGAGTTAAAAAATCTATGTATTTCTCCGGAAGAATTTCAACATGGACCAAATTTTACTCTTATACATACTCCTTTTGAAGGCGAAATCCTTCCCGTTTCACTTGAGCCACGACCATTAAAGAGAATACTTCAAGCATTCTCATTCTTAACTTTATTTAAATACCAAGGAGATGTTCAAGCACCTGTTGAGCGCTTATTTCAAGATGTTGTTTGTTCTATACACGACCATCAACTTAATAACCCACCACCACATACCATGCATACGGATAGCCAAATGACAGAGATTGCACGAGCCTTTGTGGGATTAAACGACTTAGAGGCTGAAGAACGTTTGGCAAGCTCAATCCCGACTCTTAATATACTCTTCCCCCGTTTTCTCAGTAAGACACATCGAATGACTGAACAACAGCTTGAAGAGTATATTATTCATAATGAAGGTTTAGGGCAAAATAAAAAGAAGTTGCTTGTTTCTCGGGATACTGCAGGCGTTAATGTATCAAGAAAAGAGGGGACATTAGTTCTTGATACGCTTAACGGTCAATATGCAGCCGCTCCTTATCTTCCTATTGTTTCTGCCCGCCCTGTGCGAATACCAGATTCAAAACCTGTACAGTATATAAGAGAAGAAAATCCAGATTCATTTCCCCAATTACTTACCCAGGCAGAGCATATCTGGAAAGAACAACCTATTTTCCATGTAATAGAGCTTAATCAAGATGATGTTTTTGCTCTCCAACAAACGCTACAAAACACGAGTGACGAATATTCAAGAATAGTGGTTGAAAGAGCGCTGCGATATTGGATGATTGACATGAACCTCCATCATTATAATGAAGAGGGTCAGCGTCAGGATGGTGTAAGAATGTGGGAAAATCCCTTAAAACAAGAATTCAGCCTTCAATCACATATGGGAGAACGAGCTGATATAAACGCATTTATAGCGGCAAATGAGGCTCTTATCCAGCGCGTTCAAACTTCAGAGTCTTCTCGGTCCTAGTTGTATATGATATTTGATACAATCATTTCATGGCAAAAGTTAAATTAGTATTTTTTGGGGCACCAGATTTCTCAGCTGAAGTTTTGAAAAAAATAAAAGAAGAACTTTCTGATGTAATCGATGTTGTTTCCGTTTTTACTCAACCTGACAAACCAGCTGGAAGAAAACAAGTCCTCACCTCTACTCCAGTTAAGCTTTTTGCACAAAAAAATAATATTCCTGTCTTTGAAAACCTCAATGGTGTAGATGCACAGTTGAAGGATGTTGATCTTGTTCTTTTGTATGCATATGGAGCAATTCTTCCAGAAAAAATCCTTAAAATTCCTCGTTGGGGCTTTTGGAACATCCATCCATCCCTTCTCCCACTCTATCGCGGTACTGCTCCTATTGTATATTCCCTCCTTCTTGGTGACATACAGACAGGTGTTAGCCTCATGGAAATGGATAGTCGCATGGATCATGGTTATATTATCGAACAAGAGGAATATAATATTCAATCAACCGATACACAAGAAACTCTCAAAAAGAATCTCTCTGACATAGGCTATAAGCTATTCAAAAAAAATATACAATTATTGGTAAATGGAGCATTGCAAAAAAAAGAACAAGATCATAATAAAGCAACTTTTACACGACTATTGACCAAGGAACACGGATTTCTTCCCTATCCTATTGTTCAAAAAATTGTGTGCGGTGAACAGCTTACAAAAGATGAACTTCCTCCTATTATTTCTGAATATTTTGCAAAATATGGAACCCCTTCTTCCTTTAATTTGAGTAGTGCAATGTTTAATATTTTTAGAGCACTTTCTCCATGGCCAGGGCTTTGGACCGTTATTCCTTTGAAAGAGGGGGAGAAAAGATTGAAGATAACAAAAATAGAACTGAAAGGTGGGAAGTCAACTATCACACAAGTCCAACTAGAAGGAAAGAAAGAGGTAGATTTTGAAACGTTCAAAAAGGCGTATCTGCAATAACTAAATTATTATTGGAGCGTTATTGAGTATTTTTCTCTCCCATTAGATTTTCATCGTTTCAGCATGTTCTGTCTTTGCGTGTGCTACTTGTGCAACTATGATATTTCCACCTTCTTGTTCAATCCAAGGACGCATCCATTCTTTTTCTGCCAATTTATCTGCTACCTCACGACTGAGGTCAAGATCTGGTGTTTCGACGATAAGATTTCTTGTTGAGTGGAATGGCTTTCCAACACTTGATCCAACTGTATGACTTATTGGATATTGTACCTGAGCAAATGAACTTTCTAGGTGTTGAGGATTAATTCCAGTTATACTTCCCCCGGCATCTTTTTCATATGGAACTCTTACTCTAAACATCGTATTAGGACCGCTTAGGTTGGGATATCGTATTCGGGGTGATCGCACATCAGTAGAGAAGAGGATTGAATGTGGATCTTGTGTTTTTTGCGTCATATAAAAGTCTGGATTACGTCTCAACATTTCATCCATTTGAATTCTGTTTTCAGCGTACAAATCGCTCAAGAGAGATCTATCATTGATTATTGGCATCTCGGGTATACCATTTTGATAAATCTGTGCTGGATCATAGGCAAAAAGTGCAGAAAGTGGTATTTGAGTATTAATAGTTCCACCATGAAATACAGCTATCGGGCTCCATCGATAAGTACGGTGATCTACAAGAGAAGCGTATATTGGGGCATCTGTCTTTTTTGCTACACGCGCTGCAGAAATAAGAGTTTGCACTACAACATCGGAGTGTTCTATCAATGCAGAAACG
>JAPLYR010000009.1:0-1949 GCA_026395455.1 Candidatus Roizmanbacteria bacterium
AAGAAAGATTATATGAGCGTCTTGCAAGAACTATTCACCAGTCGAGATGTCTTCATGAAGTTTGCAATGCAGAAACTAAGCATCAAAAAAACAGTGAACACCAAAAAACTTTTGAATGCAGAGTTTGCAGATAAACAAAAAAAGGAAACATTCACAGTTGAAAATAAAAATCTTAAAAAACGTCTTCTTCAAGATATTTTCTCAAACAGTCTTCAGTCGCTCCTTCGCTATGAAGATAAAAATGCTATGAAGTTTTCGGTAGAAGGACGAGTGCCTTTTCTTGACTTCAGGTTATTGAAATTTATTTTTAGTCTTTCGGACAAAGCCATTATTTGGAATGGATGGAATAAATATATTCTACGGAAAGCCACAGAAGACATTCTGCCAACAGTCATTAATAAAAGAAGAAATAAAATTGGGTTCACAACCCCAGAACATGAATGGTTCCTCAAAGAACACAAGGCAATCCGAGAATACTTTACCAGTGAATCGTTTATCTCCAAGTCTTATCTCAATCAAGCAGAGCTCGTCATGGAGTTTGACGGTTATGTACGAGGCGAGACCGATGATAGTATGGTTTTCTGGCGTGCACTCAACTTAGAACTGTGGCTTCAAACCTACTTTCACACAATCAATCAAAAAAAGAAAGAACAAAAAGTTAAAAAAGTATTTAAGCCCGTAGTCGTCGTAGAAAAAAAAGAATATGAGCGAGTACTTATCCCAACTCATGTATTTCGCAAAGGCGAGGATTTTGTTTCGTCCATCACTCAACTTGTAAAAGATACACTTAAAAAAGTCCCACTTCGCCAAGGCTCTGAGGGGCAAGGGAAATGGTTTATTGTTGTCACCGAAAAAATAGTTGCAACTGCACAGGGTAGAGCATATTTCATATGGGACATTCACCCCGGCTTTTTTGCTCAATTTCTTTCTCGATTTGTTTCACGAGTGCCGTATGGTATTGGTCTTGGGAGTCCTTGGACTATGCAACTTGCTATACAAGAAGTAGGATTACCGAGAATATTATGTGCCACAGTCATCTCCATGCTAACTCGTCCTTTTGGCGTGCGAGGCATGTTCTATCGTATCGCAGGGCGCAGTGCAGCGGGTATTGACGGTCCAACAGAATATTCACTTTTCCCGGCTAATGTATCAGCGAAACTCCTTCCCAAAGACCCACAGAGAGTGTGTAAAGATATTGACCGTTCAATTTTAAATTTAAAATTTGAAATTTCAAATTATGCAGGGTCCGTTATTATCGATGCAAATGATATTGGAAGAAATATTTTAGGAAATAGTACTAGAATCGCAGATGCAGTAATTGCAGAAGTATTCAAAGACAATCCAATGGGCCAGACAGATGAACAGACTCCTCTTGCAGTTGTATTTATTTAAATTAATAAACATTATTTTTATATTAAGATGATCGACTATAAAAAGCTTGCAGAGCAGGCAAAAGAATTACGAGAGATGATTATTAAACGAGCTTCAGAAAACAGTGGACATCTTGCTTCCCCACTTGGTGTAGTTGAACTGACACAAGCACTTTTGGCAGTATATGAGTTTAAACAGGACAAGATTGTTTTTGACGTAGGGCACCAAGCACATGCATACAAGATATTAACTGGTAGAAAAGACACCTATTTCTCCATGAGTAAAATGGGTGGCATGCGTGCATACCCAGATATTCATGAGAGTGAATATGACTTTTACGGTGTAGGGCACACTTCAACCTCTATTTCTGCAGCACTAGGCTATTCCATTGGTCACCCAGAATACAAATCAATTGCAGTTGTAGGAGATGGATCACTCACCGGTGGAGAGACATTTGAAGGAATGAACCATGCTGGAGACCTCAAGACCAATATTCTGGTTATCTACAATGATAACGGTATGTCACTTGTCGAAAACGTTGGAGCACTCCATGACAAAAAACGAGTCAAAGGATTTGC
>JAPLYR010000009.1:1956-5091 GCA_026395455.1 Candidatus Roizmanbacteria bacterium
GTCAAGCGATTTGCCGAAAGTTTGGGATTTGAGTATGTGGGAGTCATTGACGGACACGACACCAAGAAGCTAGTTGAGACACTGAGAAACATAAAAGAAAAAAAACTCCCTGTATTTCTCCATGTACAAACAGTCAAGGGAAAAGGTTATGAATTTGCAGAAAAAGATCCATCTACCTTCCATTGGCCAGCACCATTTGTTATCGAAACAGGTAAACCACGATTTACATCCACTGGCGACAGTTGGTTTGCACATAACGATAAAAAGGGAAAAGAGTATATAAAAAAATATAAGAATGTGTATTTCACCACTCCAGCATTGGTTGGATGGGGTTTAGATGGGATTAAAAAAGAATATCCCGACAAAGTTATTGACACTGGTATTGATGAACAGCACTGTGTAACCTTTTCTTCTGCATTGGCATTAAGCGGAAACAAAGTGTTAACCTATATTCCTTCTATGTTTCTTGCTCGCGCATTTGACCAAGTAATTGACGTATGTTTGCAGAGAATTCCAATGGTATTTGTCATAACGTTTCCAGGAATTGCAGATGGTGGATATACACATCAAGGGATTTATACATTCCCAATGATAAACATGTTGCCAACCGCAACCATAATGCAACCTTGTGGACTGGAAGAGTTTGATCGCATGTTGGACGAAGCAGTGGTATCTAAAAAAACAGTGTTTATCCAAAGTCCTGATGAGACTATTTCTGTAAAAGCATTTAAAGGCTCAATGACAGAAATAAAAAGTGGAAAAAAACTGACAGTACTACCACTGGGCAACATGATGCAAAAAGCAATAACCGTTGCAGATAAATTGGGAGATGTTGAAGTGTTGTATGCACCAGTCATTAAACCATTTGATAGTGCAACACTTGCAAAACATGTTGCAAAGACAAAGAAGCTTCTTATTTTGGAAGATGGATTTGTACGAGGTGGCATTGGAGAAGGAATCGTGAGAGACCTACATGAACTTGGTGTGACATTTGAATATGCACATATGGGAGTGAAAGATATATTCCCAGAACAAGGGTCTATGGATGACGTCTTGAATTATGTAGAAATGAGCGACAAACACATTTATGAGGTTGCAAAAAAATTAGCAAAACATGTATAATTCTAGCCATGAGTGACAAAATAAAACTATCAAAAGAAGAAGTTTTACATCTTGCAAAACTTGCAGGATTAACGCTTACTGAAGCTGAAATCGAGAAAAATTCAGCTCAGCTTGCAGAAACCATTGACTACATACAGAATCTTGATGAGCTAAAAACAGAAGGAGTTGCTCCAACCAATTCCGTAGTGGATTTGTCAAATGTTACATTTGAAGATGGGACAAAAAACACCCGAGGATTGACCCAAGTGGAGGCAACAGCAAATGGAAAAAATGTAAAAGAAAATGCGTTTGCAGTAGATAGAATGATGTAATAATTTATTTAAAAATCTTATGTTGCTTGGAAAAACAGTCAAAGAACTAAAGGAAATGATTGATAAAAAAGAAGTCACCGCGGAGGAAGTGTTTTCTTTTTTTCATGAACGAATTGAGAAATATAATAAAACCCTCAATGCCTATCTTACTGTGCAACAAAAAGGAACAAATACTGCCCCCGGTGTTTTATCGGGAATTCCACTTGCTATCAAAGATAATTTTTGTACCACGGGAGTTCGAACAACGGCTTCTTCAAAAGTATTGGATGACTTTATCCCACAATATGAATCGACAGTAACCGGACATTTAAAAGATGCAGGATATGAGCTACTCGGGAAAACAAACATGGATGCATGGGCACATGGATCTTCAACTGAAACATCTGACTACGGTGCAACCAAAAATCCATGGGACATCACACGAAGTCCTGGGGGTTCAAGTGGCGGAACTGCAGCTGCAGTATCGGCATATTTAGCACCAGCGGGACTCGGGAGTGAAACAGCTGGGTCCATACGACAACCTGCATCATGGAGCGGTGTTGTGGGACTGAAACCAACCTATGGACGTGTATCTCGATATGGAGTTATTGCCATGGGCTCATCACTTGACTGTCCTGGACCTATTACACTGTCGGTCGAAGATGCGGCAACTATTTTCCAAACAATTGCGGGAAACGACCCATTTGACGCAACAAGTTCTCCACTCCCAACTGAAGATTATGTAAAAGGAATGAAAGAAAAAAAGACCTACACCATTGGTATTGCGGAAGAATATTTTGAAGGATTGGATGATGACGTAAAAAATGCACTCGACACTTCTATAAAAATATTTGAAAAGTTAGGATTTAAAACAAAAAAAGTATCGCTTCTTTCTCCACAGTATTCCATTTCCGTATATACCATTATTCAGAGAGCAGAAGTTTCCTCAAACCTTGCTCGTTATGACGGTATACGATATGGCAACCCAAGAACTCACTTTGGGAGTGAAGCAAAGAGACGATCGATGCTGGGGACTTACACTTTATCCTACGGATATTACGATGCGTTTTATAAAAAAGCACAGAAAGTAAGAACACTTATCATTAACGATTTTAAACGAGCATTCAAGGAAGTCGATTTCATAATTGGCACCCCATCTCCTATAACCGCAATTAAGTTGGGTGACTTTGAAAAGTATCCATTCTTCGGAGAACTTATGGATAAATTTAACGAGCCAGGAGCAATGGCGGGAATTCCTGGAATCAACGTTCCTGTGGGACTCGACCGTAATGGACTACCAATCGGTATGCAACTCATGGCAAACTATTTCCGAGAAACAGATTTGTTAAATGCAGCATATCAGTTTGAACAAGAAACTGATTTCATGGGTGTCATTAAAAAGGGAGTATTGAATTTTAAATAATATGAAAGACTACAAACCTGTCATCGGACTTGAAATACATGTCGAACTAAAAACAAAATCAAAAATGTTTTGTCAGTGTAGTGCAGATTATTTTGGTGCAAAACCAAATATGCATGTATGCCCTGTGTGTATGGGAATGCCAGGTGCACTGCCAGTGCCAAATAAAACTGCGATATTGTGGATGCAGACAATTGGGCGAGCACTCGGGTGCACACTCCCAAAACATTCTAAATTCGATAGAAAACATTACTCCTATCCTGATCTTCCAAAGGGTTATCAGATAAGTCAGTATGACGAACC
>JAPLYR010000013.1 GCA_026395455.1 Candidatus Roizmanbacteria bacterium
ATCAAGATATTTGGATAATCTTCGTGCTAGCTGCTTTCATCATAAGCATTCTTCTTCTTTTCTATAGACAATTTATGTATACCTCTTTTGATGAAGAAAGCGCTCGCACAAGTGGAATTCCAGTGCGACTTATCAATCACTTATTTATGGTTCTTATTGCACTCACTGTTTCTGTTGTAATGAAAGTTGTTGGTGCACTTCTTATTGGAGCTTTGATGGTAATTCCTGTAATTTCTGCAATGCAAATTATGAGGGGTTTCAAGGCTAGTATGTTTGTAGCTATAATAATTGCCCTTCTCAGTGTATTGGTGGGCTTAATAGCCTCATACTATGCCAATTTACCAGCTGGTGCAACTATTGTAATGGTATCTATCCTCCTTTTTATTATTGCCTCATTTCTCAAAAAGAATAGCTAAGACCACTAAACGCAAAATAATATTCTCCTAATGCGCTAATTCCCAATTATTGCGGCTTATAAGCCATTGCAGATAGCATAATTATCCGTTTCCATTACAAATGAATAAGAAGTATTAAAAAGACAGGGGGGGACATGATACAATGAGAGCTTGAACGAAGACTATTAATAATTTATTTATATCGTATGGATGATACAAAATGTCCAAAATGTGGGTCAGCACTCGGCGAGGTTGTTACAACAAAAACTGGCAAAAAATTACAGCGTTGCTCAACTGGTTCTTGGAATACTGAGACACGTCAAACAGAAGGATGTGATTATGTAAAATGGCTGCCTTTTGAGCCTGAAACATTAGATGAGAAATGTCCAAAATGTGGAGAGCCTCTTGTGGTTACGATGACTCGTTTTAACAAAAAAATGAAGAAATGCTCCACCTCTAAATGGGATCCAAAAACAAAAACTGCAAGTGGATGTAACTTTTTTGAATGGATGAAAGCTCCAGTAGAAGAATTAGATGAAGAATGCCCACAATGTGGAGCAAAGCTCATAAAGACTCAAACTGCCACTGGAAAAAATATGAAAAAATGTTCAACAGGGGGATGGGATAGAGAAACAAGAAGTGCAACAGGATGTAGCTATGTTGAATGGCTTAAGTAATACATGAAACCGCAAGAAAAACTGTTCACATATGGAGCAGAACAACTCACTTTTGGTGAGCTTGGTGCCCTCTTGATTCGTACTGGCTGCAAAGGAAAATCCGCGAGGCAAATTTCCGAAGATATAACTCCTCTTATTCATAAAAATAAGAATACTATTACTCCCATGCTTTTTGCTGGAGTCCGTGGGTTAGGAAAAGCAAAAATTAGTGTACTCTGTGCTGCGTTGGAATTAGGACATAGACTTTATGGAAATAAAAATACCAAATTGATTGTAAACCCAAAAGACGTATGGCTCCTTATGCGAGATGAGGTGCAAAAAAAGAAGGAATATTTTGTTGTATTTTATCTTAATACAAGAAATCAAATGATTCAAAAGGAAGTTGTATCAATTGGATCCCTTAACACAAGTATCGCTCATCCACGTGAGGTATTTGAACCTGCAGTGCGTCATCATGCGGGACAAATCATACTCGCACATAATCATCCATCTGGAGATCCAACACCCTCTCATGAAGATAAAGGAACAACTAAACGACTGGTACAGGCAGGTGAGATATTAGGAATAGAAGTTGTAGATCATGTAGTTGTGACAAAAGAAGGATTTGTAAGTATGAAAGAGAAAGGGATGATGTAGAATAATAATCCAATGCAAGATACTTTATTTAAACAAATAATTTGGAACTTCTATAAAAAAAATAAACGCGCTATGCCATGGAGAGAAGATATTTCTCCTTATAGTATTTTTATATCTGAAGTGATGCTTCAGCAAACACAAGTAGCGAGAGTGCTTATAAAGTATCCTCAATTTATTATTAGATTTCCTGACTTCAAATCACTTGCTCAGGCAGAGACACCCACTTTATTGTCACAGTGGCAAGGAATGGGGTATAACAGACGAGCTTTATATCTTCGAAGTGCATCGCAGATCATAATTGCAAAATATGACTCTTTACTCCCAGATGATCCAGTTTTACTTGATGAACTCCCAGGTATTGGATATGCAACTGCATGTTCGATAACAGCTTTTGCATATAATACACCAGTTACTTTTATTGAAACAAATATTCGGCGAGTATTTATTCATCACTATTTTAAAGATAAAGAAAATATTTCTGATAAAGATCTTTTACCGCTTGTTGAGAGGACTGTTGATAAAAAAAAGGCGAGAGAGTGGTATTGGGCTCTAATGGATTATGGAGCTCATCTTGGAAAGATTGTAGATAATCCAAATAAAAAAAGCCAACATTATGTAAAACAAAAGAAATTTGTAGGATCAGTGAGGGAAGTTCGAGGAGGGATTTTAAAACTCTTACTTAAAAAACCACATTCATTGGAAGAATTAAAAAAAATATATTCAGATGAACGTTTGTTTACTGCATTAGAGCAATTAGTAAAAGAAGGATTTATCGATATTAAAAGAGGGAACAATAGTATAAAGTTATAAAATAAAAGATGACAAAAAAAGAGCGAGTTACCAAGATTATTATAGAACTTAACAAGCTTTTTCCTCGTGCACAAATAATGCTTAACTACTCCTCTCCATGGGAGCTTTTGGTTGCTGTTATTTTATCTGCTCAATGTACGGATAAAATGGTAAACAGAGTTACTGAGAAGCTATTTAAAAAATATCCTCATCTTGACGATTATGTTGATGCAGATATATACGAATTCGAAAAAGATATTTTTGCAACTGGATTTTATAGAATGAAGGCAAAACATATTTTAGCAAGCGCTCACATTATCAAAAATAGACATAATGGAGAAGTACCAAAAAGTATGAGTGAAATACTTATGCTTCCTGGAGTGGGAAGGAAGACAGCAAATGTGGTGCTGGGAAATGCGTACGGAGTGGTGGAAGGAATCGCAGTAGATACACATGTTATGAGGCTATCTCATATACTGCAACTTTCAAAACATACCGACCCAAAGAATATTGAAATAGATTTAATGAAGGTTGTGCCACGCAAAGAATGGTTGCGATTCACTTATCTTCTCATTGAATACGGGAGAAAGTATTGTAGTGCAAGAAAACATGATCATAAGAATTGTCCGCTAACTCAATTATTAAAGTAAAAGCAATTCTCGCATATGTCGGCAGTTGCGCCGTTTTGCATCGCTTTTCCAACCTCGCTCTCAACTCTCATTCGCAAAAAGGTCAACATACCTGACATACTGCTTCGAATTGCAACATTCTAATTACTAGAGAATTTATTCTAATGACAAGATAGACAATCCAAACTTTTTGGGTTGAGGTTTTTTTAGCGTAGCATTATTTGCAATAAGTGCCGTTCCAAAATCTACCTTTTTTATGGAAGATAAAATGGAGTAGAGTTTTTGAGTCTTGCTCTGAGCCAATTGATCAGTAAAAAGTGAATCTTGGATAATGGCGGCGTCGCTCAAATTACTAATAGTGCAGCCTGTTGTTCTGTAAATATGAGATTGGTCATAAATTCTATCAAATGCCTGATGTAGCTCTTTCCTTATTGAGAGGGGATAAGCGGTTGGAGTGGACAATTTACATTCAGTAGCGCGGTAAGAAAACTGTTGTGTTTTAAGGAAAAGGGAAATAGTGCCAACTGCATATTTATATCTGCGCGCCTTGCTAAATGCGTCTTCTATATGGCGAAAGAGATAGCTCCAAAGTAACTCTTTATTATTTGTTGGGGGAGTGAATGTTTCTGTCTTTGATATTGATTTATATGTATTTTTTGGATTTGGGTCAATAGAAAATATTTTTATTCCTCTGAGTTCTTGCCAAATTTCATAATAAGGTTTAGACAAATGCGCAATAATAAAATCTTCAGAGAGAGATGCAAACTCTAGGGCTGTTTTAATATTATATTTTATTAGGTAAGCTGCAGTGTTTGGTCCCAATCCCCATATATTTTGTGCCGTACAGCGTCCAAGAAGATATTCTATATGTTTGCCCTGCACAGGAGTGAACCCTGATGGTTTTCGAAATGAGGATGCTAATTTTGCAAGAGACTTTGTGATAGAAAGACCAACAGAAACAGTAATATCTAGTTTTTCTTCAATCTCCTTTTTTATTGCGAGCGCTATTTCTTCATATGTTTTTCTATGCATTCTCCGTAAGCCTTCAATATCAACAAATCCTTCATCAATAGAATATTCTTCTACTATTGGTGAATAGTTTTTCATTATGCTAAACATTCGTTGAGACACGAGAGAAAATAGATCATAGTCTGAATCAACATAAATACAGGATGGACATACTTTTTTAATCTGAGAGAAAGTCATTCCACGACGAACTCCCATATTTTTTGCTTCGTATGAAAATGCGGTAGCTATACCACGTTCTCTACCTGTTGCAATAGGTTTTCCCTTAAGAGAAGGGTTAACTGACTGCATAACAGAAGCAAAAAAGGCGTCACCGTCTATATGGAGAATTGCTTCGGGCCAGGAATAATGAGAAAACATATACTTAATTACATTTTGCAATTCTCACATACGCTCACAGTGACGTCTTATACTTCGTTTTTCCCACCTACCTCAAAGTCTCCCTGGTATAAAGGTCACGTGTTGAGCGTACTATTTCGAATTGCAAATTTATCATGTGTTTTACTTAATCAATCCGATTAATTAAATTTTCTTACAACCGCTTTTACTGTCCCAAATATTTGCAGGTCTTCATGTGGATAAAAATCAGGATACTTTGGGTTTGCAGCAACTAGATAATATTTACGAGTAGATCTGCTGCGACGCAATATTTTAAGGGTCCACTCTCGGTCTATTTGAGCTAAGACTATGGCTCCTAAAGATGCTTCTTTTTTTCGCTCTACTATAACAATATCCCCTTCAAAAATACCGACACCTTCCATAGAGTCACCACTAACCTTTAAAAGGAATGAAGATGTTGGGTCACCGATGAGATAGTCATCTAGAGAGAGATATTCTCGATTTTCTTCAGCTAGGATTGGGAATCCCGCTTTAATAACTCCAAGATAGGGAAGAGCGAAGAGATGGGAGGTTGGCGCAAGTTTGTTATTTACATCTTTCTGAAGAAGTCCCTCTTCTATCCATTTGTTCACCATTTTAAATACTGCATTTTTAGATGACACATTAAATAGTTTGAGCATTTCTGAATAGGAGGGAAGGCGAGAATGTTGTTTATAAAAACGTTTAAGAGCTGAGAGACGATCTTTCATAGAAATATAAAATATTTTTGGTAATTGAACAATCGTTTACCAGTATAGTAAACAAATGTTCACCATGTCAATACCTATTTACTATTGAACAGTATTTAATACCAATTAGTTTGAAGTGAGATCCCAGAAGAGTCTACTATAAGATATGTTGCTTTTCCAAATTGGATAAATCCAGAATTAGCGAACTTATTTTTTTTATCAAGCTCAGCAAAATGAGTATGTCCACAAAGGTACCAATTGGGAAACTCTATGCTAGATAAAATTCTCTTTATTTTTGCATTCTCGTGTTTTAGAACCATATTATGTGGACTTCTAAAGAGAGTAAGAAAATGTTCTATTTTTTGAAAAAAGAAGTTAATATAAAATAAAGATTTTTTTGAAAGTGGATATATTATATCTATAGACGGACACAGCATATGTCCATGTTCGATATGATATGTTGCGTCTTTTATCTTAATTTCATGACTTTCTTTCTGAAAGTTAGAAAATAATATTACACGATTATCACTGAATTTTTGTTGGTCATGATTTCCGTAGAGGTAAATAGTCTTCTTTGCCTTTAATAGAGGAAACAACTTATTCCACTGTGAGTTTAAAAATCGATCAAAGGTAGTCTGGTATCCATCCCAAAAATCTCCATTTAAAACAACTTGATCTACAGAAGATAAGAGGTGTTGTAAAAATACAAACTTTTTCTCATCAAATTTATGAGTCAAATGTACATCGGAAATAATCAGCGTTTTCATTGCCTTTTTATGCCTTTGTAGAGCTATTTTTTTCCAAGAGATTTTTTAGGACACCTTGAGGTACTTCCTCATAGTGTGATGGCTCTATATAGGAAATTCCACGTCCCTGTGTAAGTGATCGAAGGACTGTTACGTATCCTGATAACTCAGACAGTGGAGCATTTCCACGAATAATAGTAGATTTACCACGTTTATCTGTCCCTAATATTTTTCCTCTTCTACTGGATAAGTCTCCAATAACTACACCCATAAAGTCGTCACCAACTGTGACTTCAAGCTTCATGATTGGTTCAAGGAGAGTAAGTCCAGCTTTCTTTGCACCGTCTACAAGTGCCATAGATCCAGCAACCTTAAATGCGATATCTGAAGAGTCAACATCATGGTAACTTCCATCAATAAGAGACACCTTCATATCGGTCATTGGGAATCCAAGAAGTACACCCTTATCCATTGCTTCGATGACACCTTTTTCAACTGATGGGATAAATTCACTTGGAATTGTTCCACCTTTAATTTTATTTTCAAACTTAAATCCTTCTCCACGAGCAAGAGGTTCAAGAATCAAAACACAGTGACCATATTGTCCATGACCTCCGGTTTGTTTAATATATTTTGTTTCATGCTCAACTGTTTTTGTAATGGTTTCTTTGTAAGCTACTTGTGGTTTTCCAACGTTTACATTCATACCCATTTCTGTTCTCATGCGGTCAACGAGTACTTCCAAATGAAGTTCTCCCATTCCTGACATAATAGTTTGTGCTGTTTCATGATTGACCTTTACCTTAAATGTTGGATCTTCCTCAGCTAGTCGTTGTAATGTATAGGATAGTTTTTCTTGATCTGCTTTTGTTGCTGGTTCAATTGCGAGCGAAATAACTGGTTCTGGGAATGTTATCTGTTCAAGTAGAATTGGGTGATCTTCATCAGCTAATGTATCTCCTGTTTTTAACTCTTTTGGACCAATGAGAGCTACAATTTCTCCTGCATATGCTTTATCAATTTCTTCTCGGTTGTTAGCATGCATAAGAATAAGTCGACTTACTCTTTCTCGTTTTCCCTTGTTTACATCATAAATATAAGAACCAGATTCAAGAGTTCCCGAATAAATACGTGTATAGGTCAGTTTTCCTACATGTGGATCAAGTTGAATTTTGAATGCTAACGCTGAGAATTTTTCTTCATTAATAAGTTTTCTTTCCTCAGGAGCTTCTGTTGTTGGACTAATACCTTTTACTACCTTAAGATCTGCTGGAGAAGGAAGGTATTCAATGATACCATCGAGAACAGGTTGTACGCCCTTATTTCTCAGTGATGTTCCTGCATATACTGGGACAACACGATATGCAATAACAGCACGTCGAAGAGCTGCTTTAAGTTCTTCAACTGAGATCTCTTTTCCATTGAGATACATATCCATAAGAGCATCATCTGTTTCTGCGATTTGCTCAACCATCTTTGCGCGCATTTCTTGTGCTTTTGTAAGAAGATCTGCTGGAACGTCAGCTGTTGTATATTCAACACCTTTTTCATCCTTATTATAGATGAAGGCTTTCATGATCATAAGATCAATTACGCCTGTAAAATCATGTTCTTTACCAATTGGGTAGGTGACAATGATAGGATGTGCACCAAGTCGATCAGTTATCTCTTGAGTTGTTCCTTCAAAATCAGCGCCTAATTTGTCCATTTTATTAATGAAACAAATACGAGGGATCTTATACTTATCAGCTTGTCTCCAAACCGTTTCAGATTGACTTTGCACACCTTCTTCTGCATCAAAAACTACCACTCCACCGTCCAAAACTCGAAGTGAACGTTCTACCTCAGCAGTAAAATCTACGTGTCCAGGAGTGTCGATGATATTAATTCGGAAACCTTTCCAGAATGTTGTTGTAGCAGCGGAAACTATAGTAATACCACGTTCTCGTTCTGCAGGCATCCAGTCCATCTGTGTGTCTCCATCATCAATATCACCGATTTTATAGGTGCGTCCTGTGTAAAAAAGAAGTCGTTCTGTTGTGGTTGTTTTCCCGGAGTCAATATGGGCAATAACACCAATATTTCTAATTTTGTCTAATGCGACGTTGCGGTTTTTTGTAACAACACCTTGTTGAGCCATAGTTTTATTTTAACTTAATGTAACATGTAACACGAAACATGTAACACATAAAAATGGACATAATTGTCCCTACATAACACACAAAAATGTTATATGTTACCTGTTATATGCTTCATGCCGCTTACCACTTCAAATGCGAGAAAGCTTTATTCTGTTCTGCAAGTTTTTCTGATTGTGCACGCTTTGTGACAGCTTGACCTTGATTTAGGGCAGCATCTTTAAGCTCAGTGTACAATTTTTCTTGAAATGTTCTGAATTCTTTATTTGATTTTGCACGAGCAGCTTCTACGATCCAAGTAAGACCTAAAAATAGCTTTCTTTCTTTGCGAACTTCAATTGGAACAAGGTAAGAAGCACCACCCAATCGGCGTGGTTTTACTTCGTGCTCTGGAGCAACATTTGAAAGAGCCTTTTCAAGCGTTTCAACTGGTTCCATATTTTCCTTTTTAAAGCGTTCTAAAACACCATACTGATGTTGTTTTTTTTCCTCCAATCATGAGATAGTTAATAAGTTTTGAAACTTCAAAACTATTGTAGACTGGATCCTTTTTTGGTTGAGTTCTTTTATATGAATGTCTTGGCATATGATTTAATAATTATGTATTACTCAGCTTTTTTTACTTTTGCTTTTTTCGCACCATATTTGGAACGAGATGTTGTGCGACCGGTGACACCTGCAGTGTCAAATTTTCCTCGCACAATATGATATTTTACACCTGGCAAATCTTTTACTCTACCTCCTCGAACAAGTACGATCGAGTGCTCAGCTAAATTGTGTCCAACTCCTTGAATATATGCAGTTACCTCCATCTTATTAGAAAGACGTACTCTTGCTACCTTTCGGAGAGCTGAATTTGGTTTCTTTGGTGTCATTGTTCGAACAACAGTACACACTCCACGTTTAAGAGGATTGTTTGTCTCAACATACTTTCGCTCAAGAGCGTTAAAGCTTGTTTTGAGTGCTGCTGCACGTGACTTTTTAACTCGTTTTTGTCTCTTGTGTTTCAAGAGCTGGTTGATTGTTGGCATATGAGCTTACAAATTTGCTGTAATATTTATCAATAAGTTCCTTAGTAACAGGAATTAATCTGCCTATTATAACATTTTCTTTGAGTCCGAGCAAGTTATCTGTTTGATTTTTGATTGCTGCACTGCTGAGAACTGATGTTGTCTGTTCAAATGAGGCTGCGGACAACCAAGAATCGGTATAAATAGCTGCTTTTGTGATTCCAAGAATTGACACTTTTCCGCTGGATGGCTTTCCTCCAACTGCTAATGCCTTCTTGTTCTCTTCTTCAAATCGGATCTTTGACACTACCTCATCCTTAATAAATGATGTATCTCCTTCGTCTTCAATAGTTACCTTATCACTCATCTTTCGGATGATGACTTCAAAATGCTTGTCATGAATACCAATTCCTTGGGACTCATATACTTGTTGTACTTCGTTTAAGAGGTAAATTTGTGCTGCTTTAAGACCCTTTACCATCAAGACATCATGAATGTTAAGATATCCTTCGGATAGTTGAGTTCCTTTTACAACCAAATCTCCATCTTTTACCTTCAATTTTTGCATTGTTGGTACGATAAACTCTTCTTCTTTTTGAGTTGTATCATTTGGAATGATTTTAATTGTATATGTTTCTCGTTCTGTATCCTCTTGAATAGTAACTTTTCCATCAATATCTGCGATAGGGGATACGATTTTTGGTGTTCTTGTTTCAAAGAGTTCTTCTACACGAGGTAATCCTTGTGTAACGTCTGAGATAACAATACCTCCAAAGTGTCGGACACGCATCGTCAACTGAGTTCCAGGCTCTCCAATTGATTGGGCAGCCATGACTCCAACTGGAACTCCAACTTCTACTAATCTTCCGACTGATAGATCAATACCATAACATTTTTGACATACGCCAAATTTGGAATGGCAATGAAGTGGGGATCTGACACGAACTTTTTTGACACCTTTCTTCTCAAGATCTTCGATATTATATTCATCAAGCAATGTACCTGCTGCCAAAACTACTTTCTTATGCTCATCAAGAGCATCTTCAAGTAGGAATCGGCCTTTAATACGTGCTTTGAATTTTTCTCCTCGATCTTCAGAAGTTGTGATTTTAAGTCCTTCATTTGTTGCACAATCTTCTTCTCTTACAATCATGTCGTGTGACACATCAACGAGTCGTCGTGTAAGGTATCCTGCATCTGCCGTTTTAAGAGCAGAGTCAGTAAGTCCTTTTCGAGCTCCTCGAGCTGAAATGACGTATTCAAAAATAGATAAACCTTCTCTATAGTTTGATTTTGTAGGAACTTCAATGATTTTTCCCATAGGATCAACCACAAGCCCCTTCATAGCTGAAAGCTGTTTAAGCTGTTCTTTTGAAGCACGAGCTCCTCCAGACTTAATGATCATTTTTACTGGATTTTCTTCATCCAATATATCCCATGTTTTGTTTGCAAGATTTTCTGTTGTTGCAAGCCATAATTTGTTACTGTATCTCTTTTTTTCTTCAAGAGTAAGGAATCCTTGCTCATAATTCTTTTCTACTTTCATTACTTCTTTTTCTGTTTCAGCAACAATAGCTCCTTTTTCATCAATAATCTTACAGTCGAAAACGGAAGAAGACAAACCTCCACTCACTGTTGCTCCCCAGAATCCTACCTCTTTTAATTCATCAATAAGAGCACCAATTGTTTCATTGTTATCAAAGATTTTCATTGCCTTAACGACAAGATCTTTAATATCAACTGCTCGGATGTCATTATTGATATAGCGCAATTCTTTTGGAAGGCGTTGGTTAACAAAAATGCGCCCAACTGAAGTTCGAAGAACTTTTCCCTCGATGCTTACCATTACTGGTTTTCTCAGAGTTACTTTTCCAATATGATACGCACTAATTGCTTCATTTTCACTTGAAAATAATGCAAGTTCTTCATCTGGCTGATTTGCATGAGCATCGATGGTTGTAAGATAGTAGATACCCAAAGCCATTTCCTTGATAGGAAGTGCGATTGGAGTACCGTCAGATGGTTTCAAAAGATTTTGATGAGCCATCATTCTACTTTTAACCTCATTGATTGCTGTTGTGGAAAGAGGAACAAAGACTCCCATAGCATCTCCATCAAAGTCTGCATTGTATCCTGCACAGACTGCTGGATGAAGCTTAATCACATAAGAATCAGTAAGCACTGGATAGAAACCAAGTACTGACAATTTATGCAATGTTGGTGCACGGTTTAAGAGCACTGGATGATCTTTTGTTATTTCTTCCAAGATATCATAAACAACTGGTTCACGAAGTTCAAGGAAGTTCTTTGCACTTTTAATATTTGGTGCAAGTCCTCGGACAATGATTTCGTGAAGAAGATGAGGTTTGAAAAGTTCGATAGCCATTTCTCTTGGGATACCACATTGATTGATTTTAAGTTCTGGACCTACTGCAATTGTAGAACGTCCTGAATAGTCAACACGTTTTCCAAGAAGGTTCTGTCTAAATCGTCCTTGTTTTCCTCTCAAAATATCAGAAAGTGACTTCTGTACTTTTGATGCAACACCTTGTGTGCGTGCTCGTCCTCTGGATTTTTGTAAATCAAGTAATGAATCGACTGCTTCCTGTAACATTCTCTTTTCATTTCGAAGAATGATTTCTGGAGCACCCAAATCAATTAATTGCTTTAAGCGGTTGTTTCTATTAATTACTCTTCGATAGAAATCGTTTAAATCTGAAGTTGCAAATTTTCCACCTGGAAGTTGGACAACTGGTCGAAGATCTGGAGGAATAACAGGAAGTACTGTTAACACCATCCATGCTGGTTGTACATTTCCTTTGATAAAGGATTCTAAGATGCGAACTTTTTTTAACAATTTGTTTCTTCGTTCTCCTTTTGCTTTTGTGAGCTCTTCTACTGCTTCTTCGTATTTTTTCTTGAAATCAGTTGTGGAAAGAAGGTCATATACCACTTCACTTCCCATACCAACTGTAACAAATGCTTCAATATCTTTTTCTCTAAGGAATAGATAATCTTCTTCTTCCAATGTGTCATTTACCTTTAAAGCTTTTACTGTTTTAACAACACGATCAAGGAATGCAGTTCTCTTTGCTTTATCTTCGATGTATTTGTCAGAAAGCAGTCTAAACTTTTCTCTTTCTCGCAAATCAATTTCTTGAGTTGCAAGTTCTTTTTGCTCTTTATTGGTGATCTTTTTTACAACAACCTCTTTTTGTTGAATAAATGATTTCTTTAAATCTGTTTTTTTAACTTCGTATTCTTCATCTAATTTCTTGATCTCTTCTTTTGCCATTCCATCAAGTTCATGTACTGTCTTTTTTTGTAATTCTTTATCAATGCCAGTAACTAAATACAGAGCATAATAAATAATCTTTTCTAAAGCTTGTGGAGGGACATCAAGAACGATACTTAATGGAGTAGATGCGCCTTTAAAATACCAAATATGTGAAATAGGTGTTGCGAGTTTGATATGTCCCATGCGTTCACGTCGAACAGCAGAGGTTGTTACTTCAACTCCACATCTATCACAAATAATTCCCTTATAGCGAATTCGTTTATATTTTCCACAGTAACACTCAAAGTCTTTTGTTGGGCCAAAGATACGTTCATCAAATAACCCGTCTTTTTCTGCACGAAATGTACGATAGTTAATCGTTTCTGGTTTAGTGACTTCTCCCTTGGACCATTTTAAGATATCTTCTGGGGATGCAAGACGGATCTTTAGGCCTGAGAAATCCAATACAAATTCTTCCTCCATAGGTTATTTGATGTAATCAATTGATAATCCCAATGCGTTCAATTCTTTCAAAAGTACGTGGAATGATTCTGGAACATTTGATTGTGGAATTTCGATTCCCTTAATGATTGACTCAAATGCTTTAGTTCTTCCTCGAACATCATCAGATTTAATGGTAAGCATTTCTTGTAAGGTTGCTGGAACTCGATGTGACTCAAGTGCCCAGACTTCCATTTCTCCGAAACGTTGTCCTCCCATTTGTGACTTTCCTCCAAGAGGTTGTTGAGAAACAAGTGAGTATGGTCCAACAGATCGAGCATGGAATTTATCCTCAACCATGTGAATAAGTTTGAGAATATATCCGGTTCCAACAAGTACCGTTCTGTCAAATTTCTTTCCTGTTTTTCCATCATAGAGAGTTACTTTTCCGTCAGATGGAATACCAAGTTTTACCAATTCTTCTGTGATGAATTTTTCTTCAATTTTTTCAAAAACTGGAGCAACTATTCTCCAATTATTTGATTGAGCAATAAATCCAAGCAATGTTTCAAACAACTGACCCAAATTCATACGAGCAAGAATGGAAAGAGGGGAGATAATAACATCAACTGGTGTTCCATCGGCAAGATAAGGCATGTCCCATTCTGGAAGAATTCGTGAGATAACACCTTTGTTACCATGTCGTCCTGCAAGCTTATCTCCGATTGTTATTTTTCGAAGTTCTGCTGTATTAACTATTATTCTTTTAATAACACTTGGTTCCAATTCGTTTGGATCTTTT
>JAPLYR010000137.1 GCA_026395455.1 Candidatus Roizmanbacteria bacterium
ATTGAAAAAGTAAAAAAAAGGACGAAAATAGGACTTCTCACAAATATGTATGTTCACATGCTTGACCGTATCCAAGAAAAAGGTATACTCCCTCAAGTAAAATGGGATACTATTATGGATTCAAGCATTGTAAGGCTGCAGAAACCTGATAAGGCATTATTCGAACTTGCAGAAAAAGAAGCTCGCGTAAGTAAGGAAGAAATACTCTTTATTGATAACCAAGAAAAGCATGTCCTTGCAGCAAGGCAATGTGGATGGCAAGCTTATGTTTATGATTCCGCCGATTACATAAAATCAAGTAAACAATTAGAAGATTTTTTTAATCATGTAGGTGTCCTCTAATTCATAGCCTCTTTTTCGATAATATCCTCTGACTCCAATCCCAGAAATAATTGCAAGTTTTGTATGTCCTTCTTTTTTTGTTATTTCTTCTGCGATTGTTAGTAATTCTTCTCCTAAGCCTTTATGCTGTGTTGCCTTTGTATCATTTTCACCTATCTCCATTGCCTTTCCATAGACATGTAATTCACGGATAATCGCTGAATCTTTTAGTGAAGGGAAGAGAGACTTACTATTTTTATTAAATAAATAGGATGGAAATCTTAAACGAATAAATCCCATACATTTTTGTTGTGAATCAATTTTTTCTATAAAGTATTCTTTTCCTCCTGCAGAATCATAGGTAATAATTCTTGTAGTAATAGGGAGAGTAGGTTTTTGAAGTTGTATCTCTCTGCATCGGATACATTGACACTCAATATGATGTTTCACCATCTCTTTTTGCACGAGCTCTCTCAGGTTGGGAGGAAACAATTGAGCATCCATCATGGTCGTTGTAATATCTCGGGTTAATCTTCCAATTCTTACCCAAGGTGGAACAATATCTTTTTTAAATGTTGTGATGGTATTAATGAGTTCTGGCAATGGATATGGTTTATATTCGCCTGTCTTATACCAGTCTGCAAGTTTTGAAAATTTAGTTACTGTGGTCGGATATAGTTTTAAATGGTCAGGTTGAAAACTGTGATCGAAAAATGCTTGGTGAAGCATCTGTATATCAGTCTCAGGTGTTGAACCAGGGAGATTGAGCATTAAGTGATACCCAATTTTAAATCCCGCATCCTTCAAAAGCTGAGTTGCCTGTACAACTGCGTCAGTTGAATGACCACGTTTTATCTTTGTATATATTGCATTGCTTAACGTTTGAACTCCAAGTTCAACATGGGTAACCCCAAGTTTTCTTAAATACTGAATTTCTTTTGTATCAATGTAATCTGGACGGGTTTCAATGTTTATTCCTATTATTCGAGATGGAGCTGTCTCATTTTGAACTTGCGCCTTTTCAAGTGTGAGTGAAGAAAGATGATTTTTTGTTCCAGACTTAAGCATTTGAAGTGTATCTGTATTGCAACCCTCAAATATTTTTTTGAGAAAAAAAGTTCTATAACGTCGAGGAAGAAAAGAAAAAGTTCCACCCTTAATGATTATTTCAACCTTATCAATCGAATGATTAGAGAGAGTAAACATAATAAGTCTACTTTCAATCTGAGCAAACGGCTCAAACTTGTTTCGTATTGCACGCATTACCGCTGGTTCATCAGACAAATAACTTTTCGGCATGTTTGGTTCTGATGGGCAGTAGACACAATTAAATGGACACGCTACCCCTTTGGTGAATAAAGTCAGCGGCACAATGCCTGAAATTGACCGGATTTTAGTCTTAATCAATGTCATGTGTATATGTTCAATGAATTCTTTTTCAAAAAGTTTTTCATGACGGTATAACATGAGTTGAAGCCACCAAAATGGAGGCATTTTCCCGGTAAATAATGTCTTATATGGATCGTTTTTGATTTTTTTTCGAATAAGCTTTTGCCAGTCATATTGTTTTTTTTCAGAAGAATTTTTCCATTCATCTTGAAGGAGTATGAGGAGAGATAGGAGAGTTGGCTCAAATTGTTTTGGGAAGTTGG
>JAPLYR010000047.1 GCA_026395455.1 Candidatus Roizmanbacteria bacterium
ACTCCAGAAACAAATTGAAGATACCGTCGCCATAGTCAATTTTGAGAGCCCAAAAGAGCTTGCCCAGGCATCAGAACATATCCAAGGGCTCATTATGAAAGCTCCTATTCCAGATTCAATTGTTAATGAAGTTCTCAATTATTATGACAACTTGGTGCTTAAAGAGGAACAATATTTTGCACAAGATAGCACTCTCATAAAAAAAACAATTAAACGTATTTCAGCTATGTATTCACTTCCTCTTGTGGCGGTGCGATCTTCAGCAACTGCAGAAGACTTGCCAGAAGCATCATTTGCAGGTCAACAAGAAACATATCTCAATGTAAAAGGCGACCATCAACTTATCAAACACATCAAAATGTGTTGGGCATCCTTATTTACTGAAAGAGCCCTCTATTATCGCCACACACAAGGCTTTGACCATTTTAAAGTAGGACTTGCAGCCGTTGTACAACGCATGGTACAGTCTGATAAATCTGGAATTGCCTTTAGTATCGACCCAGTAACGAATGATAAAACAAAGATGGTCATTGAGGCAATCTTTGGACTAGGAGAATATATTGTTCAAGGTAAGGTTACTCCAGACCATTATGAGGTAGACAAACGATCTTTTGTTATTCTCAATAAATCACTTGCCTATCAAAATGTAAAGTATGTGAAATCAGGTACAAAAAATGTAGAGGTTGCCCTTTCAAAAAGAGAAGGTTCGTTGCAAAAGCTTTCTGAACAAGAGTTAACGGGAGTTGCGCTTTTAGTAAAAGACATCGAGAATCACTATTACTTTCCACAAGATATTGAGTGGGCAATAGAAAACAAACGAGTTTTTATTGTGCAATCACGCCCAATAACAACCATGAATGCAGTTTCAACAAAACAAACAGGAGATATACTATCTAGCACACTTCCTCTCGTTACAGGTTCTCCTGCATCCCCTGGAATTGGCATTGGACCAGTTGTAATTATTCGTTCACCAAAAGAAATTGGACTTGTTAAGAAGGGTGACGTTCTTGTTGCTCCACAGACCAATCCAGATTATGTACCTGCCATGAAAAAGGCAATTGCAATTGTTACTGAAAAAGGTGGACGTACCTCCCATGCAGCTATCGTATCAAGAGAATTGGGAATTCCAGCTGTTGTAGGTGCAGAAGGAGCAACACGAATTCTTAAAAATATATCTACCGTATCTGTTAATGGTTCATCAGGAGAAGTATTTAAAGGAAGTATTCTATCAGCAGCCCATAAACATGAAGTTGAACTGATAAAGATAAAGAATGCAAAAGCAAAATTGAAAACTGTCACAAAAGTGTATGTAAATCTTGCCGAACCTGAAAAGGCAGCAGAGGTTGCAAAACATGACACAGACGGTATTGGACTCTTACGTGCTGAGTTTATGATTGCAGAAATTGGCACACATCCAAAAGAATTTATTAAAGAAAAAAAAGAACACATCTTTGTTGAAAAGCTCACCTCGAATTTATTGAAGTTTGTAAAGCCATTTAACCCACGTCAGGTTGTCTATAGAGCAACAGATTTTAAAACAAATGAATATAGACATTTAAAAGGTGGAGCGCGCTATGAACCACATGAAGAGAATCCAATGATAGGATATCGAGGTGCATCCCGCTATATTAATGATCCTTATGAATTTTTCTTAGAGTTAAAGGCAATAAAAAAAGTGTGGGATATGGGATATCGCAATCTTCACTTGAT
>JAPLYR010000082.1:0-1426 GCA_026395455.1 Candidatus Roizmanbacteria bacterium
AATACAGATAGGATTGAAGGAAAACATATTGCGGAAGCACTACAATATAGACCAAAAGAGGAATAAAATGTTGAGCGAAGTTTATTGTTATTTTATGCGCCTCGTACCAAGAATAAAAAGGTACGATGAAGCAATAAAATAATATTAAACGAAGCTCATAAACTATAAAATAATTATAAGTTTTAAAATAAACTCATTGCAATTTGTTTTCTGCTCACTATAATGAGCATTGTTATCACTTATTAGTACTTATACTATTTACTATTATGTCTACTCCAAAATCAGATCTAAAACCAGAAGAGAAAAGAAGTCCAAAAATGCAGGCGGTTGATTTAGCTATTGACCAAATACAACGAGAGTTTGGAAAAGGATCTATTATGCGTCTTGGTGAAGCTCCATCTGCAAGTTTTGAAGCCCTCAAAACCGGCGCTATTCCTCTAGACTTTGCATTCGGTATCGGTGGACTTCCAAAAGGAAGAATTATAGAAATCTATGGTCCAGAATCATCAGGTAAAACCACCGTCTGTCTTTCTCTTATTGCGGAATGTCAAAAAATTGGAGGAACAGCAGCATTTATTGATGCGGAACACGCAATTGACCCAGCATGGGCAAAAACTCTTGGCGTTCAATTAGATGATTTATTAGTCTCTCAACCAGATACTGGTGAGCAGGCTTTAGAAATCACAGAGTCACTTATTCGCTCCGGTGGAATTGACTTGGTAGTTGTTGACTCAGTTGCAGCACTTGTTCCAAAAGCAGAAATTGAAGGAGATATGGGAGATGCACAGATGGGACTTCAAGCACGTCTTATGTCTCAAGCTCTTCGAAAACTTGCGGGCGTCCTTTCAAAATCAAAAACAACTATTGTCTTTACAAACCAACTTCGTATGAAAATTGGGATTATGTTCGGCAATCCTGAAACAACTCCAGGTGGTATGGCTCTTAAATTTTATGCATCCGTCCGAATGGATGTACGAAAGATTGAAACATTAAAAAAAGGAACTGAAGTTATCGGAACTCGTGTCCGAGTGAAGATCGTAAAGAATAAAATGGCTCCACCATTTAAATTAGCAGAATTTACGATTAATGGACAAGGTATCGATAAACTTGAAAGTGTAATTGACACTGGACTTGAATGTGGAATTCTCACAAGAAGTGGTTCATTCATTAAGTATCAAGACAAAATGTTAGGACAAGGAAAAGAACAGGTAAAAGATTTACTTAATCAAGACGAAAAATTAAAACATGCTCTTATAAAAGCAGTGGAACAAAAGGTGTTTAAAAAATAACCCATTCTGTTTTAATTGAAGAGGAGAAATCTGTAGATTATTTTTATACTACAATAATTGTGTATGGAAAAAGCCTTGTCTCTTGCCTATCGATTTCTTTCATTTCGCCCTCGCACAGTAGTTGAAGTTGAAAGATA
>JAPLYR010000082.1:1531-16291 GCA_026395455.1 Candidatus Roizmanbacteria bacterium
TTCGTTTGTAAACTCAAGAAATTCACTTAAGCCAAAAAGTAGGAGGGTCTTGGAGTTGGAGTTAAAAAAACTTGGTGTTACACAAACAGACATTGATGTCTTTTTTTCAAAAAATCCGACTGATGAAATTGCTTTGGCTCAAAAAGCGTTAAAAAAGAAGGTAAAATCGCTCTTGTTTATTACTGATCAAAAAAAGCGATTTATAAAGGCAATTTCTTTTCTCCAACGGCGAGGTTTTTCATATGATGTCTCAAGAGAAACATATAATTCATGTTTTTCTATAGAAAAATGATACCTTCCCTCTTTTTATCCCTACTCTATATGTCAATATGTTGATTTATATTTATAACTTCTCTACAATTTAGTACTAAGCTATGGGAAAAATACTTTTTTTTGGATACGGAGCAAATAAAGATCCTCACCGATTAAAAGAAATACTGGGAAAATATCCGGAAGGCGGTCAAGGAGCAGTACTTGAAAACTACAGTCTCGCTGTACAAACCTTAAAACAAATTCCCACGTCTGCTCAACACATTTTAAAAAAGGTTTGGGGCGAAAATTTTCAAGCTTATACTATTCGCAAGGGCAATGGGTTTGTTGAGGGGCGAATTTGGCTGATTGAAGAAGAAGATTTAGAAAAAATAAAAAAATGGGAGTTTATCGGCGATGAAAACTGGAGAGAAGTTGCAACAGCACAGGCAACTACGTCAGAGGGAAAAAGTCTATCTGTTATTACGGAAAAATCCAAAGATTCCTATCTTGTTGAAAAAATAGTAGATGGTCTCAATTATGAGTCAAATATCAATGTTGAAGGTAAGAAATACTATTCTAAAGAGGATGAATACAGAATGAGTCTTCTCAGGAATGAAATTAAGAACTATCACGGAAACGGCTTTGTTTTTGCTTAAAAGAACTACTCACTATCCTACTTTTCCCAAAAATGACGTTTAGAGGGATTTACTAAGGAGCATTTGAAGATCGAGAATAAAAAGAGTACAATATGACAATATTATTAATTGGTTGGCGGAGAGGTACCAATTATTGTTCAAATCACCATGATTCAATATTTATCGCAATTTGTCCACAAGAATGATGCATAAAAAAATACCTACTCTCATCCAACTGATCTAAACAAAACGACTATGTTCGGTTCATTTTTTAAACGATTGTTCTTCGGTAAACAGGTCCAAGAACAAGAAATCCAGCTTCGTCAAGAAGCAAAAGAAATAATCCTCAAGGCAAACGAGGAGGCATTACGTATTAAAACTGATGCTGAAAGACAGGCTCAAAAAAATCTTGCTGAATCTCTTGAAGTTGAAAAACGAATAGCGACAGAAAAACAGCAGATTGACGAGAAAGAAAAAGTTCTCGCTACAGAAAAAGCTTCTATTGAGAAAGAGAGACAGTCTCTTGCTGACTCGAAAAAAAGTGTTGAAGAGAAACGAGATCAGATTCTTCAAAAACTTGAGGCAATTGCTCAAATGTCAAAAGATCAAGCAAAACAACTTCTCCTTCAAGGATGGGAAGAAAAACTCAAAGCAGACGTTGCACGTCGCATTACACAGGCTGAAGAGGATGTAAAGCGAACGGTTGACGAAAAAGCAAAACACCTTCTTGTCGATGCGATGCGTTATGGAGCAACTGATGTCACAGCAGAATATACTCTTTCAGTTGTACATCTTCCCAGTGATGAATTTAAAGGAAGAATTATTGGAAAAGAAGGACGAAATATTCGTGCATTTGAGGTGGCAACAGGTGTTGATGTCGACCTTGAAGAAGAGGGTGTCATAAAAATTTCATCATTCGATGCAATACGACGTGAAATTGCTCGTACAGCACTTGAAAAATTAATCAAAGATGGTCGAATCCAACCACCAAGAATTGAAGAAATTGTTGCAAAAACAAAAGAAGAGGTTGAAAAAACAATCTTTAAAGCCGGTGAAGAACTTGCTCATAAGGTGGGAGTATTTAATTTGCCAGTCGAACTTATTAAGTTGCTTGGTCGATTTAAATATCGCTTCTCCTATGGACAAAATATGATTGTTCACACTCTAGAAGAAACACGAATTGGAATAGCACTTGCTCATGAATTAAAAGCAGATGTAAATGTTGTGAAGCTTGGATGTCTTTTCCATGATATTGGAAAAGTTATAAATGATAAAGAAGGATCACATATTGATTTAGGAGTTGAACTTTTAAAGAAATATCGATTCCCACAAAAAGTTATTGACACTGTTGCGTCCCATCATGAGGATGTACCAATGAATAGTCTTGAAGCAGTTATCGTTTATATTTCTGATGCTGTATCTGGTGGAAGACCAGGAGCGAGACATGAAGATTTTGAAGAATATTTGAAACGAATTAAGACTATTGAAGATGTTGCTAAAACTAAAAAAGGTGTAAAAGAAGCATTTGCACTTCAAGCTGGTAGAGAGCTCCGTGTAATAGTGAGACCAGATGAAATGACAGATGAAGAAACCGTGATTTTAGCTGCAAAAATTAAACAAGAACTCGAAGAAAAGTTTGATGTATTCCCTGGACAGATTAAAACAACAATCATCCGAGAATATCGAACAGAATCGACAACTAAAATCTAACAAGAAATAAATCTTAGGGACAGAAATAAAATTCTGTCCCTATTTTTTTTGGTCATTTTCTCATTGTCCCAATGCCCTACATTTGATATAGATTGTTACAATAAGATATTTTAAGTGTAGATTGACAGGACGCGCAAAAATGGGTAAGCTATCTCTACTTAATCATAAGTTAAGTCACACAAAAGGCAGGTGAATATATATGACAAAAGCAGATCTTATCGCACAAGTAACAAAAAAAGCAGGTCTTACTGCAAAAGCATCTAAAGATGCCGTGAACGCAGTCTTCGGCTCCATCACAGACGCTATGAAGCGCGGTGAAAAAGTCGTTGTAACAGGATTTGGCACTTTCATGGTCCGAAAGAGAGCAGCCCGAAAAGGCCGCAATCCACAGACTGGTGCTGAAATTCAAATCCCAGCAACAAAAACTCCAGGTTTTACAGCTGGTAAAAGCCTGAAGAGAATTGTGAAGTAATTGAAATTCACACTGATAAACCCTCTGGTAACGGAGGGTTTTTTAGTAGTATGATATACTGATCATATGCCGGTCTTTATAGCTACAGACCATCGAGGATTTGATTTAAAAAATAAACTTGTAGAATATTTACAAGAGAAGAATATTCGTATTGAAGATTTTGGTAACTACCGTCTCGATCCATTAGATGACTACCCAGACTTTGCTCAAAAAGTTGCTCAAGCTGTTCAACAAAATCCTCAGGAAAATCTTGGAATTGTTATTTGTGGTTCCGCAATTGGAGTCAGTATGGCGGTTAATCGATTCAAACAAATCCGTTGTGGAGTTGCTTTAAATAGTGATCAAGTTCAACATGGGAGAGAAAATGATCATACCAATATACTTGCAATTGCCTCAGACTATACCGATTTTGAAACAGCAAAAAAATATGTAGATATTTTTCTTTCCTCACATCCAAAAGAGGGTGATAAATATCTGAGAAGAGTGAATAAACTCGATGTTATACCAGCACAATAAAACCTCCATCAAAATCTTTCCCAATAATACCTCGTACTTCAAGCAACGAAAGGATAGGTAATGTTTCAGTGATACTTAATGAAATTTTTTTGGCTACTTCGTCCGCATAATATTTTTTTACTGATAATAAATCATAAATTATCTTTTCGTCACCAGTTAAATCTAAAGGTTTTGAAACTATTCTTTCTGATCCATGATTCAATCCAAAATCTTGAAGTAATTCTTTAGAGCTTGTAAGAACATGAGCCCCTTCTCGGAGGAGTATGTGTGGACCAATAGACATCTCTGATGTTATTGGTCCGGGCACCGCATATACATCTCTTCCATTTTCAGCCGCAAAGCGGGCAGTTATCAACGATCCGGAGTGTTCCCCACCTTCAACAACGACAATTGCTTTTGACAGACCTACAATGATACGATTACGCATCACAAACATCCCCCGATGCACTAAGTAACCAGGTGGGTACTCAGAGATCACAATTCCATACTCTTTGAGTATTTTGTCATGAAGTTCCTTGTTTGTATAAGGATATATCGTATCGATACTGGTCCCTAAAACTGCAATTGTTCTCCCCTGTTTTTCAATAGCTGCCTCATGAGAAAGTGTATCAATACCCGTTGCCATACCTGAGACAATGACAAGTCCAGCTGAAGCAAAAGATGTACCAAGCTCTTTGGCAATATATGTTCCATAGGGCGTTGGTTTGCGAGCACCAACAACACCGACACATACATCGTTGACAAAATCTATACTATTTCTATCACCCTTTCCGAAGATACAAATTGGAGGATCACTAATATTTTTAAGCAATTTTGGATAATCTAAATGGTACTGTGTCATCACCCAAATATTTTGGGCTGTTATTTTTTTTATTTCTTTTTCATATGTATAGTGAGAACGAAATGAAATAAATGTATTAAATTGATGTTCACGGAAAAAGAATGGTCGAAGTTGTTCTGCAGATGCATAAAACGCATGATGAGGAGTTTTAAATTCCAACACCAACTTAATAAATGTCATGGGACCTACCCCACTACAAAGAGAGAAACCAAAACAGGCTTTCTGGTTATCATCCACAATTTTCACTATACATTATTTTGTTTCGTTTATTATTGAAGTTTATCTATTCCACCTTTATTCCACGGGTTACAACGAAGAAAACGTTTCAGTCCAAGAAATATTCCCTTCCCTACTCCATATTTTTCCACTGCCTGATATGTATAGTCAGAACAGGTAGGAAAAAAACGACATGAAACTCCCATATATTTTTGAAAAAATGAAACAGACTGGTAATCTCGAATTAATTTGAGGACAAATTTTTTCATAATTGTTTAATCTACCCTTCGTAATTTAATTCCTCAGGGTATAACCTTTCGTACCACTTATTTTTTAATATATTTATCTCAAAATAAGCTATGACTGGTATATAATATGAGCTTATGGGAATACTCTATGTCATTATAGCGGATATTTTGTGGGCTGGAGAAATAATCTTCACTAAAAAATTTTTTAGTGATAGAAGTCCTGTTCTCGTTGCCGCATTTGCATCTTTTTTTGGTGCTCTTTTTTACATTCCAACACTCATAACAGTAAAGGAAAAAATTACCTCTCGAGACATTATCCTTTTTGTCATTATGGGTATTTTTGTATATGTAATTCCACAAATTTTTTATGTCAAGGGGATTCAGGAAACAAAAAGCTCGGTAGCAGTCTCCTTAGTAAGTCTTACCATCCCTATTTTTACCTCTTTATTTAGTATTTTTGTACTAAAAGAGGCGATTACGTTAAAGCTTGTTATTGGAAGTATATTAGTAGCAGGCGGGTTTATTGTTATATCACTCCCATGAAAATAACCATCATTACTCTTTTTCCTAAAATGATCGAGGGTTTTATAGCAGATTCAATTATTAAAAGAGCGCAAAACAAAGGACTTGTTGAAATTAACCTCGTTAATTTGCGGGACTTTGCACGTGACTCGTATGGTACTGTTGATGAACGACCCTATGGAGGTGGAGCGGGAATGGTACTGTGTGTTGACGTTCTTAAAAAATCATTAGACTCAATTACGACTAGTGAGCAAAAACCTCATATTGTTCTTACTTCAGCAAAAGGATCTCTGTTTAACCAAAAAAAAGCACAAGATTATTCTCAATTAAAACACCTTGTTATATATGCAGGACACTATGAGGGATTTGATGAACGATTTTCTGATTATATTGATGAAGAGGTATCTCTTGGAGACTTTATTATGACGGGTGGTGAGCTTACCGCAGCAACGATTTGTGATGCGATTGTTCGCCTTCTCCCTGGTGTACTCAAAAAAGAAAATGCAACAACTGAGGAAAGTTTTTTTATTTGTAAGGTAGAAGATTTGCAAAAGATCATGGGAGATGATCTCACCCTTTCCTCACTTCAAAAAAAGGGGATAAAAGAGATCCGATTATTAGAATATCCACAATACACAAGACCAGAAGAGTTTGAAGGAAAAAAGGTACCTGAAATATTGCTTTCTGGTGATCCAAAAAAAATAAAGGCTTGGCAATTGAAAAAAGCATTTGAACTAACTCTACAGCGCCGACCAGATCTACTTGACAAGTAATAATACTCCTGTCATACTCTATCTATTACTAAGTTAGTAATAGAATCAATGGTACAAGCAAAACAATTCGCCGAAACAATATTTTCAATGAAAGGAATATCAAAAAAAACTGTAGAAGAACACCTTAAGCTATACGCCGGATATGTAAATAAATATAACGAAATTACAGACAGAATAAAGGCTTTAACAGATGATGACTTTTCAAAAGCTAATCAAGTGTTCTCGACTATTAGATCTCTTAAAACTGAGCTTAGTTTTGCGTGGGGTGGTGTCATAAATCATGAAATTTATTTTACACATTTAGGAGGAGATGGGGGGACGGCGAGTAGTAAGTTGTTACATCAAATTGAAAAAGATTTTGGATCTTTTGAAGCGTATAAGAAGGATATGAAGGCTTCTGCAATAAGTGCTCGAGGTTGGGTTTGGACACTGTGGCACCCTGCCGAATCACGGCTTATCAATCATATCGGAGATTCTCAGAATACGTATGGGTTTTGGGGAGCAACACCACTTGTTGCACTTGATACCTATGAACATGCATATTTTGCTGACTACGGAGTAAATCGTGGACAATATGTGGATTCATTTTTTGAGAATGTGAATTGGGAAATTATTGAAGAAGCGTTTGAACGTTTGAAAATATAAACGTTTTTTTCATATTGACCTACGTCCCAATTTTTGGTATAACCTAATGCTATGATAGAGCTTTCAAATGTCTATAAACGGTTCGGAATAAAATTTGCAGTTTCAGATCTCACATTTAAAGTTCAACAAGGCGACATAGTCGGATTTCTTGGCCCAAATGGAGCCGGTAAAACAACTACTATGCGTCTCATTACTGGGTATCTTAAACCAACTGAGGGAAAGGTAAAAGTATTCAATGAAGATCCCATTACTCACCGCCTATCCATTCTCCCACGTATTGGATATCTTCCAGAGAATAATCCCCTCCCCCTTGATATGCTTGTGAAAGAATACCTGGACTTTATTACAGAAGTAAAACATGAAAAACATATAGAACATGTTATAGAAGAATTACACATGGATGATGTGTACGAAAAGAAAATAGATCAACTATCTCGTGGCTTTAAACAACGAGTAGGACTTGCGGCAGCTTTGTGCGGCAAACCAGACATTCTCCTTCTTGATGAACCAACTTCCGGACTTGACCCTATTGAACAAGATGTGATAAAAAATTTAATAAAAAAACTCGCAAAAAAACGTATTGTAATTTTTTCTACACATATTCTTTCTGAAATAGAAGATGTCGCAACGCGTGTTCTTATTATTAATAAGGGATCTCTTTTGTTTGATGGTGCAAAACCAAAAGGAAAAGGGAGTGTTGAAACATTATTTAAAAAATTAATTAAAAAATCATGAAAGCTTTGTATAAAAAAGAGTTGATGCAAATTCTCAATTCTCCAGTTGGGTACTCTGTCCCCATCGCATTTGCACTTTTCTTGGGTTATTTATTTATAAAAGACGTGTTTGTTGTAGGGTCAGCTTCACTGAAGCCTTTTTTTAGCGTGGCACCATGGCTCTTATTTCTTTTGATACCTGCACTCTCTATGCGAAGTATTAGCGAGGAAAAAAGAGCTAATACAATTGAAGTTCTGATGACACTCCCCCTTTCAGAGGGAATAATAGTCCTCTCAAAGCTGTTAAGTCTCCTTACTATTATTAGTATTACATTAGGTCTTACTCTCTCTGTCCCAATCGTTCTTGGATTTATTTCAACACTATATATTCCAGAGATTATTGTGGGATATGTCGGATTACTTCTCCTAAGCACTCTCTACTTAAGCTTTTCTCTTTACATCTCAAGTCGCTTTTCAAATCAAATTGCCTCATTTTCTATTTCGGTACTCATACTCTTCCTTGTTACTACCCTATCATCTGACTTTCTCGCAAACTTACTTCCAAAAACAATTCAAGATGTTCTCCTATTTGGGAGCCCCATTCTTCACTTAGATAATTTTATTAAAGGTATTGTAGATTTAAGGTCTTTAAGTTATTTTATCGTGCTCATTGTTTTATTTTTTAAACTGACTGTTATAGAATTACAAAAAAGATCATAATATGAATTATCTTCGAAAAACACCTCCAACTCTTTTTATCCTTTTTTTCTTTGTTATATCTTTCATTCTTTTTTCTTTATTTCCTGTCCGATTAGACTTCTCAAAAGGAAAGGCTTACACACTTTCTCAAGCTACTAAAAATATAATTCAAAAAAATAATAAAAATATTGATATTAATCTCTATGTCTCGTCTGACATTCCAACGCGTATTATCCCACTTCGAACTGATGTAATAGAGCTGTTACAAGAATATAGAAGAGGTGGGAGGAATATCAAAGTAAATACCATAGATCCAAAAAAGGACACAAAAATACTGGAGAAATTAAAACAATTAGGTATCCCGGAATTGCAATTCTCTCAACTTGAACAAAATAAATATCAGACATCCTCATTCTATTTCGGAATTGCACTGTCATACAATGACAAAAATGAAATTATTCCTCAGGTAAATGATTATCAAAACCTCGAATATAATATTACCTCAGCAATATACAGACTTACTCGTACAGACATGCCAAAGATTGCTATTGTAGGTGAGAATCAAAATGCTTATAGCCAACAAGATCCTATCTCCTCATTAAAGAAAGTCCTTTCTCAGCAATATACAATATCCAGTTTAGATTTGTCTCAGATTAAATCTGAAGATGCAAAATTTGTAACAGATTATTCAGCAGTTCTCCTACTTGATAGCGGAAGTAATAAGTATTCTTCAGAACAGATAGATCTGCTTAAGAAATTTTTTGAATCTGGGAAGAATGTTTTCGTGTTTGCAGGTGGAACAAAGATTGACGAACAGTCTTTAGGAGTAACAAATGCAGAGCATAATATCAATGAACTAACGGCTTCCTATGGCGCACAAATCAATCATGATCTGGTTCTGTCGACTTCTGCTGAATATGTTAATTTTGGTAACGCCACTTCTCAATTCCTGGCACCGTATCCTTTTTGGATTCGATCAAATCTATTTGAATCAAAATCAGGACTTTTTGCAAACATACAATTTGTTACTTTTCCATGGACATCATCATTATCCTTAAAGAAAGATTCCTCTATTACTCCTCTCATTGTCTCATCTGATAGATCTTGGGTGCAAAAAGATGGATCATTTTCTCTTAACCCAAATTCAATTCCACAACCAAACATGAAGGATGTTAAACAATTTGTCCTTGGTGCATTAGTAAAAAATAAAAAAGGCGGAGAAATGGTTGTTATCGCTTCATCTCGATTTCCGTATGAGCAATACATGAGTAGAGGAAGTGGAAATTTAGATTTTATTTTGAATGTGGTTGATACGTTTGGCTCAAAAGGTGTCCTTAATGGCATAAGGTCTCGCATTGTTTCATTCTATCCATTACAAGATCTGTCTGATTCACAAAAAGACATATATAAATATACTGCGATTCTCCTTTTCCCCATTGTATGGGGAATATTTGGAGCAATTCGCCTGATGAAGAGAAAATAAATTACACGCTTACATATCGAGCAGATTTGGTGCTACCAATCTTCTTTATGAGATTTTTTTTAACCAAATCTTGTACATCACGAAGCACAGAGTCTTCAGATATGTCTGGAAAAATAGTTTGAAAAGCTCTATTTTGTAGGTATCCAATTTCTTGAATATACTCAATAAGTTTAATTTGTCTTTCAGTTAAAAATATTTGTTGCCCTCCCATTTTATCTTTTAGTTTTACATCTTTTGAAAGTTTGAGTATTTTTTCTTTTATACGGGTAAATTCAACTGCAGCGCCAAAACTGAAATATTCAAGCCAGGAAGTCAAATCTCCAGCTGTAGCTTTTTGAAGATGTTCATAATAAGAAATTGCATCTCGATCAAAATACTCTTCAAGAGAAAAAAATCTTCGTATATCATATCCACCAAGAAGAAGAACAAGAGTGGCTAATGACCTCCCCACTCTTCCATTACCGTCAATAAAGGGGTGTATTCTTACAAATTCATGGTGTACAATGCCAGCTTTTAGAATTGAGTGTATGTCTTTTGACTCATCTTTATTCATCCAATAAATAAATTCTTTCATGAGAAATGGAACTTCAAGAGGTGTTGGTGGTTTGAAAGTAATCTCCCCTGTAGCTGAGTTTCTAATTACCACTTGCTTCAATCTGTATTGTCCCGACAAATCTGCAGCTAATGTTTTTTCTGTTAGTATTCTATGAATCTTGAGTACTAGTTGTTCTGTTATTTTATCAATCTTCTTTTTTGCTTCTTCATCAATAAGTTCTACTACCTTTCGATAGTTAATAACTTCTTGGATATCGCGGGGACGAGCAGCGACGGCCTTTCCAAGTAAAACTTCTTTTGCTTCTTCCATTTGAAGCATATTTCCTTCGATGTGCGTCCCATGATATGCTGCGCGAACAAGTGCATCTTCCTTAAACTGCCGCTCCCAGAGAGGAAGGAGTGGGGCATGTCGAATAACTTCTTCCGCTGCCTCTACTTTTGATATATTAGTTAGAATTCGATTGGTTATGGTAAATGTTGGATTGAACATAAGAATTTATTTCCCAAATCTTCTTTGACGATCACTATATTCTATAATAGATTTTTCTAATGCCTCAGGACCAAAATCAGGAAAATAGAGATCAGAAAAATAATACTCACTATATGCTGATTGCCAAGTCATAAATCCAGATAATCTTATTTCTCCACTTGTACGGATAATAAGATCAGGGTTTGGATGCGGTAGTATATGTGTATCTAGGTAATCGTCTATTTTCTCTGTTTTAATATCTTTCATTTTTTGAACAGCACGAATAATTTCATCTTGTCCTCCATAATCCAACGCAATAACAAAAAAATATTTTGAAAATTCTTTTGTTTTTTCTTCTGCAATTGCAATTTTCTTTCGTAATCCTTCTGGTAATCTATCCTTCCTTCCAATATGTACAATCCGTGTTTCTTCTTGTATGGCTTCTTTTATCTGTACATCAATAACTTTTTCAGCAAGATTCATTAAATATCCAACTTCATCCGCTGCCCTTTTCCAATTTTCGGTAGAAAATACCCAAAAAGTGATTATTTGTATCCCGAGTTTTTTTGCCTTACTACTTAATGCTTTTATATTCTCAAACCCTTTTCTATGACCTTCAAATGAAGGTAGATTGCGTTCTTTCGCCCATCTTCTATTGCCGTCAGCGATGATCGCGATGTGTTTTGGGATATTTTTCAGTTCCATAGGTAGATTTATTATACCGAATATTTTCCGCAAGCTTGACTGAATCTCAAAAATTCGGTATAGTGTGAACATGCAAATAATTCCACCTGTATATGCAGAAGTAAACTTTTCACAGACATCGGTGAATCCTATTGCTAAATTTGACTCTATTACCACTTTAGTAAATCTTGTTCTCCCTATCATGATGCTTGTGGGCGGTTTTATAACGCTCGGTATGCTTCTCTTGGGAGCGTATAGATACCTCACTAGTGAAGGAAATCCAGAAAAAGTCTCAAAAGCACAATCTGTTATTATGTATGCTATTCTTGGACTCTTTCTTATAGTTGCAAGCTTTGTATTAACGAGAATAATTGGGTACATATTAAAAGTTGACATGCCATTATGAAAAATTTCTTAGCAACAGCACCAGTAGATACGTCCGGCGTCATTGGAAAAATTAACTCACCAGTAAATGATCCTTTGTATACGGGAGATGTCAACCAAGGACTAGGATCTCTTATATCAACAGGTATTCAATTGTTTTTTTTCGTTGCGGGACTCGCCACACTTCTTTATATGTTGTGGGGTGCTTTTGACTGGATAACGTCCAATGGAGAAAAAGAAAAATTACAAAAAGCTCAAAATAAGATACAAAGCGCCGCTATTGGACTTATCCTCGTGGTTGTTGTGCTCGTTGTATTTAATGTTATTATGGGCACAGTGCTTGGTGGTAAATTTGGAATTGGAAATGGATTTACATTCTCATTACCTCACATCTAAGTCGAATAAAAAAATTGGCTTTAGAATAGGTGATTATCGATAAGATAAGATCCGCGTGAAGCGTTATTTATTATCGTTTCCAATACTCCAGGGATTGTCTTTATTCTTTTTTCAATATGATCTATATCTTTCTGTAGACAGATGATATGTATATTGGGACCTGCATCAATAGTAAAATAAGCCGATATGCCTTCTTCTCTTAGTCTTTTTACCGCTTTCATAACACCAAGCGACGCTGGTTCAAGATAGATAAGTGATGGCCAAGAAGTAAACATGATTGTGTGTAACTCAAGCGCCTCCATTTCTATTAGTTTGCCAAATTCATCAAAATTTCTTGTTTTCATTAGCTCTTTGCATGTGTGGATTTTTTGTACGATATTATTGAGACGAGTCTGAAAAAATATACTTGATGAAGCTGTTTGTTGACCCATAGATGTTGATACATCTTTTTTTTCTTTACTTATAACCGTAACAATATCACATATATCCCAATGAGATTGATCAAAGAGTTTGTGTGCATATGAATCATCTGAGGTATTCCCATCAACCCACTCAACAAACCCATCGGGAATTGACCTACATGCAGATCCTGACCCTTGTCTTGCAAGTATAGATAACTCTTTTTCAGACAACTGAAGACCAGCTGCTGCAACACCTGCAACGGTTAGCGCTGCAAAACCAGATGCTGATGAAGCCATGCCTGCGCTTGCAGCAAAACTATTTTGTGAAACAACTTGTGCATATGTTTTTTTTTGAAGAAGCACACGAATTCTGTCTAAGTGTTTAGTTATGCGACTATTTATCTCATTATTTCTTTCTCCATTCACTAAGATATCATCGTTGTGTAAACTTGGATTAAATTCAACAGTTGTGGTGGTAAATAAATTACTCAAATTCATAGATATACTTCCATTACTTGGTAAACGGAGGATCTCTTCTTTTCTTCCCCAGTATTTAATAAAGGCGATATTAGAGTGTGCCTTTGCAGTTGCTTTCATAATAGTATTTTCATTATTTGTAAACTTTTTTTAGAACAAGGAGTTATATTGTTTAATTTCTGAATTTCTTGAGAAAAAAAATAATGAATTGACTCAACCTCATCAGATGGGTATGAATAATTACCATCATATATCCCGGTAAACAAAGTTATCATTTCAACCTCATCTTTCGCAGGTACTAAAAAGGTATCAATTCGTTTTAATTCTATATGAGATACTCCCATTTCTTCCCAAAGCTCCCTCACTGCCGCCTCCTCATAGGTCTCTCCCTTACTAACATGTCCTGTGCATGATAATGCATAATATCCAGGGTACAAATCTTTTTGAATACTTCTTTTTTGCATAACCAATTGACCTTTTGCATTAAAAAGAGCAATATTTATAGCTCGATGAATGAGTGATCTGTCATGATGACACTCATATCTCGTTTTATATCCAACAACTTCATCTTTTTCATTTACTACGATAAATTGTTCGTCTTGTACATCCATCATATTATTTTATTCTACTCCTTTAGCGTTTAAGCCAACATGAATAATCTCTCCTCCCACTTTTTCTATAGCGCGTGTAACATCATCTCTTTTCTCTTCCGCTACCAGCGCGATCATGCAATCTCCTCCTCCAGCTCCTGAGAGCTTAGCCCCCCATGCTCCTGCATTATTTGCAGCTATTACCATCTCATCTAATTTGGGAATACTCACTCCTAATTTTTGTAACAATTGATGATTTTTTGTCATACATCTTCCTGTCTTTTCAAAATCAGATGTCTCTAGTCCAATTCTTGCCTCTTCAACTAATTCTGTCACCGAAGTAAATATGTTTTTTAGCTCATCCTTTTTATATTTGAATGCCTCTGCAACTTTTCGAATATAAAATGGGGTATCTGCCTTTATCCCTGAATATCCAACGACCAGAGGAAGTTTATCCAATTTGATCGCCTCTATGGTGGTTCCCCCCGTAACATAATACTGAGTGCCCCCGTAAACCGCTGCAGCAATATCAAACCCTGATCCAACACCTTGGATGGAGAGCGTTACAGAATAACACATATCAAAGACTTGTTTTTTATTCAGATTTTTATTAAAAAGTTGGTTGAGAGCTTCCAGTGTTGCTACGGTAACAGCTGAAGATGAGCCGAGCCCCACTTGATGTGAAAAATCTCCTTGAGTTTTAATACGAACAGATTCTCTAATCGAAAATTTCTCCTTAAAATGGGCAATTGTTTCTAATACAAATCTACTCTCTTTTACTTGAGGAGTAATAATCTCATCTTCGTCATTTTCTATAATTTCTGCTTCAACATAGAGACGTTTATCCACTGCAGTTACTAAACACGGATTATTATATACAACTGCATAGTCTCCTAACAGAAGTAATTTGCCTGGAGCTGATGTTTGAATCATAATTCTTTTGTTAATCCCGTATAACTTGGAATAAATGGTAAATAGTGAATTGATTTTCCATGTAATATCTTCTCAGCTTGTTGTAAATTATCGGCAAAAAAAAGAACATAACCAGATGACTCTTTTTTACCACCCCCACCTGTTAT
>JAPLYR010000144.1 GCA_026395455.1 Candidatus Roizmanbacteria bacterium
CCATTATTCATGAAATGTCTCATTACTTAGTCGCTCTTATTCTCGCTATGAATCCTCGTGAAATGAGTTTTTTTCCGGTTATCGAAGGAAAAAAAGTGAGATTAGGACATGTTCTCTATGAAAAAAATCCTGGTGATTTTCTTCGCCCCATTATTATTGGTATTGCCCCATTTGTGGGTGGATTACTCACATTATGGCTGGTAATTCAGACAAAATTGTTTCCTGGGCAGGAATTGTGGCAAACACTTTTGTTTGGCTACTTTATTATTGCTGTTAGTGTGAATATGTTTTCCTCAAAACAAGACCTTATTGATGTTATCTACCTTATTCCAATTGTGTTTATTATTCTTTTTTTGTTGTATCTTTTCCCAATTCATATTTCGCCACTTTTTATAAATCAGGTATCTATTCACATATCTTATTTTATTACTGTTATTCAACTCCCTCTTTTGTTTTCTCTTGGAATACACGCTATACTAGTAGTATTGTTAACAAAGTTTGAATAATTATTATGTCAAAAATCCTAGCACAAAATATAAGTGTAAACGGAACTGCAATCCAAGGACCACTTGTTGGTTACAATAATATTGGTGACATCATCAATAACGTGGTGCCTTTTGTTATGGCTCTCGCTGGAATAATCCTATTTTTTGTTCTTATGTGGGGTGGACTTGACTATGTTACTTCTCAAGGAATGCCTGAAAAGATCAAATCAGCGAATGCAAAAATAACAGCAGGAGTAATAGGATTTGTTCTTCTGGTACTTTCATTTCTCATTACCCGTGTCATCGCCTATGTATTTGGAGTGGGACAAGGAATTATATAAACAGTATATAATAGGAGGATGATTTTGAAACGAGTTCAGCTCCATAATTTTAGGAATATATCATCTAGAGTTTTTGATATATCTTCAAAACTTACTATTATCTTGGGAGAAAATGCGCGTGGGAAAACAAATATTTTAGAAAGCATACATTGCGTAATAAATGGTGTAGGATTTCGAGAGTCAAAAGAGGAAGAACTCCTACTTATGGGAAGCACGTAAACACAGTTGGACGGTCTGTTTGAAAAAAACAACAATATCAATCATTTTCGCATACTACTCAAAAAAGAACTGAATGGACTCATATCTAAACAGTTTTTTGTTGAGAAGACGCGAAAAGGTCATGCTCATTATACGAGCGAACAAACAAAATGTGTCTTATTTGCCCCAGAACAAATAGATATTATTACAGGTTCCCCTGATATTAGGAGAGAATACTTCAATAAGCTTATTAGCACCTTTGATGTCGTGTATAAAAAGCATCTTATTAATTATGAACAAGCCCTTCGCAAAAGAAACAAACTTCTTGAACATTCTCGGTCAGTGGAAAGCCTAAAAGAAGAATTATCTTTTTGGGATGTGTACCTTGAAAAAGAAGAGGCTTATATTACTGAAAAAAGAAATATATATACTGGATTTTTAAATTCACATAAAAAACTAGATGGACGAGAATTCAACATAGAATATATCAAAAATGAATTCACCCCAGAGAGACTCAAGGAAAAAAAGGAACTTGAACTACGCATTCAAAGGACGCTCATTGGACCGCAAAAAGATGATTGGATTATTTCACTTAAGAATAAGGATGTTGATAAAAAAAATATACAAAAATATGGAAGTAGAAGTGAGCAGCGTTTGGGTGTTTTTTGGCTTAAAATGAACGAAATACACTTTATGGAGGAAGAAATAAACATCCATCCAATTCTACTTCTTGACGATGTGTTTTCAGAATTTGACCATGAGAATAAAGAAAGAATAATCGACTTGATAGAGACATATCAAACCGTCATGA
>JAPLYR010000113.1 GCA_026395455.1 Candidatus Roizmanbacteria bacterium
ACATACTTACCATTGAACGCAAGTTGATTACGCCTTTTTTTGACATGCTCCATAGAGGGAGAGGTTTATCACTGCTTTTAAATATGCCTGAATTGTGTCTAAAAACGGATCAAGCAAGAGGAATCAAAACGACTGAAGAAGAAATCCAACTTTATGAAAAATTTGCTGGGCTCAAAAGCGACCTGCAAGCATTAGGAATGGAGAAATTACCAGAAAATCTTGCTTATAGATTTGTTCGTTTTAATACTATTGAAGAAGTCGACCAAGCCATTAATCTTGCAGGTGTGCATGGAGGAAAAGACCCAAATGACAAAAGAGTTGGAGTATGCGTATCAACTACACAAAAGGCATTAGATATTGCTCATGTCGACCTTATTCAAAATGATATGCCAGGAGCACTTTTTATATATGATAATGATAAATTAGAACCATTGACAAAAGAAGAAATTGAAGCTGATAAATCACTTAATTTTGTAGCAGGCTATGGAGTAAAAGCAAAAAAAGGATTACAACTTAGTAATGCAATTGTAGCTACGATAAAAATGGAAAATCCAGGAGTCAAAAGATATCTTACCTATAGCCTATAGATTCTCAATAAAAATAAATAATAAAGGCAAGGAACGATGTTGGAACTTATTTTCTTAAAATTATTTTTTTTTGCTGGTTGGTGGCGCGTTATATGTAGTTGTTTCAATTGTTCTTACTTTTGGGCCCACTTCTCCACGGGGTAATTGGTCTTGATGTTCAACCACCGTTGTATGTTTAACTGGGGTTGGTGCTGGTTTGATAAATTCCGGAAATTGATTTCCTGATTCTGACATGGTTTAATGCTACTATCACTTTCACTGGAGTACAAGTCATGAAAAAATTAGTTGAAAGTACTCAACATTATAATCAAATTAATGTATGTTTTCTTTAAGTTTTCTCAATACCCCAAAGGAAGGAAAAAATGACCATTCTGGATATTTTTTATAAGGAGTGGTCCATAAGCACATTTTCCATTCCATGTATCACCATTTTTATTCATTCCACCGCATGGGATTTGAATATTAAATATCAATATTGACAGTCCAACAACCAACAGAATAAGAAAAAACAATTTATTTTTTTTCATATATAAAATACTATACCATTTTTAACAGAGTAAGTATTGATGAGGGAGCGTATCGAGCGCACATAGATGTAGCTAGTTATTATTTTTCTAATAATGAAGTCAATTTTGACCTAATGGATTCAATCGCTTTTTTGTCTTCATCTGAATAATTTTTTTTATTTGATTCTGTTTGCTGTTTTTTATCAATCTCATCAATCAATATCTGAATATTAAAATCCAATATTTTATCGTTATCAACCACAGCAACTAAATTTCTAATTAAAGAAAGTTTTTCTTCGCAAGGATATGGTAGCGACAGGATTACAGCAACCGTTTTTTGAAATTTATTCATCTTTGCTCTTTCCATATATAAATCTTCCAATGAATGATTTTCTCATTTTTTCGTCTGCTAGTTTTTCTGCTGCGAGCCTCATTTCATTTGCTTTTCTTGCTTCCTCTGCCATTTGTTCCCTTTTGAGGTCTGATATACTCGATTGAATTCTCCACTCAGCTATCGACATATTTATTTTTTCACTCCCATCCTTAAAGGCTACACTCGCACCACTTGCTATGCTTTCAAGCACAATATCTTCTTCAGCTCCGCCTTGTGGTGCATAGTCTTTTAGTAATCTCACGACCTGATCATCATTTATGGGCATTGAACCTTCAACACAGTCTTCATCGCTATTATTTGAGTCGATATCTGTGCCCTCAGCATTGAGCCGAACCAATTCAACTCGACTTACACTCTGTCCAGCCTTTGCTTCGGTTGGTTTCACTAAATGAGCGGATACAATATGCGTTTTATCATGATTAATCTGTATTCTATTTGCAGGAATGCTTATCTCGTCTGCACGAGGTTCACCAATTTTTGGTGAAATAAAAGAATTTCTGTCGATTCTCTGAAACCCTCCAGCACTCATAGGGAGATCTGCTTGATTTTGTTTTTGAACTTCAACTGGAGCTCTTGCGGGTTCTGCTGATACCATATATAGAGTATAAGTAATATACCCTCACCAATCAACTTAAGGTTAATACAGATAGTTCTGTTTATGTGAAGTAGGTAGATTGGCAAAAGAGTGTCGCGTGTGGGTCAGGCACGTTTCGAGCCTGTAGTCACCATGAGTAATACTTCAGCCGTTGTCCTACTTCTCCAGGCTAAATGGGACACTTGGGACAGTATAAAAAAGGGATAGTTTTGAGTCGAATATAGTATATTTCAAATATAGAGCTAAAATAGTAATAATTAGGTACAATATCTATATCGAAATGATTAAATCAAAGGCTAAATATTTACTATTCCTTTTTGCATTACTACCTTTGATTGGCGGATATATATATCAAGACTCCCTTTATTATTTAATTGGACTTTGTGTTTTTGCAATCATATATTTTGCGTTAAAACCAACATTATTAAATAAGAAATTTCATATCCCTCAAAAAAAGAAGGGTATTAAGATTAACTTCAAAATCAATTCATTTAAATTTGATAAATTATTTTCTACTTCAAAGTCACATTGGGTAATTCCTATTCTAGTTGGAACAATCATTTTAACAATCTACTTTACGTATCACTCAGTTGTCAGTTTTTCAGACGTAACGGAAAAAAATATATATATTAAATATCTAATTTCCTTTTTTAAATATTTTTCTTCAAATAGTAATCAATTTATTTTTCCTTTTATTCTGTCAATGTTGGGTATTTTTTATGTAAATAAAAAAAGAATAACTGATTTAAAAAAAAATATTGCATTTTCTGTATTATTGGTTCTCTTATCAATTGTAATAGCTGTAAATACATCCTTTGTAGGAGTTTATGTATTCGCCATATACGAATTAAATACACTTAGTATTAGTTCAAAAAATGGGATTATAGTATCAGGTAAAGATGCGGTAAGTAAACGATTGAAATCATACAAACAAGCGCCAAGAATAATCGGCAAAGACTATAAAATAGACAACGTCACTATTTACAAGGCGCTCCAAACAAATACTGATAGAGGAACTTATTATGAAGAAGTTGTAATAAATTCTTTACCGAAAGTATTCACATCACTGTTTTCCTTGCCTAAAGATAATATAGTATTGTTCGGCAAATATCTATTAATTCGCTCAATAGATCGACAAGAAATTCAAGCAGTGACTGGATCGATTGTTAAGAATCTAATTCAAGATTCACTATCTTCAAAGTATATTAAAAATGAGCCAAATTATGAAGTTATTGGAAGGCAAGAGTATTTAAAATACCGAGAGGAACAAATCAACAAGGACATTCGAAAAATAGAAGGATATATAGAAAAGGAAGCGTCAAAGATTGATGAAATTAATAAATATCTAAATGAAGCTTACAAAGCAATAAAAATAAATAATGACGGAATTGAAGAGGCAAAAAGCAAGATTAAAATAAACGAAAATGGAATTAGTGATGCGCTTAGCTTAAAAGGATCATATTCTAGCTGTATCAACGATGGATACTTTTTTTATAACACCTTTATACGCACTCACTCACAATCCTATTGCGACAGCTTACAAACTACATATGATGGTTATATATCTCAATTTCAAAAGAATATAAGAGACTGGAATAATACAATTTCTGAAAACCAAAAAAATATTAGCGATTGGTCTAAAGCGATCGAAATTTTAAAAACAAACATGGCAGACATTAACGAGGGAATTCAAGCTCTAAATGGATATAAAACCTTATTACAAGCAAGGAAGGATGGAACTGTGTATGAACTAGGAATTTTTTTGCCAGAGAAGGAAATTAAACTTGCACTAGATGATGTGAGCTCAAAATCATTAGCAGACTTTTTATCAACAGCCGTTCACGAATACCTACACTATACAAGTTATGCAACAGAGGAAAAAAGTAATAAGTTTGAATCCTTTTTTGAAGAGGCTCTAACAGAATACTTTGCTAGGAAGGTAATTAAAAAGGAACTAAACATAGATACCGGACAAGGATATCCACTTTTTACAAGAATTATTAGTGAAGTTGCCAAAAAAATCGGAGACAAGGAGCTACTAGAAATATATCTCACGAAAGATCAATCAAGGCTTGAATATGTACTAAATAAGACATACGGGAAGGATTTTTATGGAAATAGTCAAACATATTTCATTCAGTTGTATTATTCATCTGCAAAAAATGAACTGAAAGTAGCCAATAATCTCATGTTTAGGATTGGGGGTAAACAAATCAAAGAAAGCGAGCTTTACAGCACAACAAGCGAACTAAAATAGTTACTTTGAAATAACAAACTTATACTCCTTCTTATTTATATGATCTATACATATAAATTTAATCATATCCTTATTATTTATATAACTCATTGTGCTCCTTTTAAATAAAAGATCGAGGTTCTCCGTTGTAGGTGCGATTTCTGATAATTCACTGATTAAATCATCTATGGTTTTAGCTGAGGGATATTTTTTAGTAAGGTCATTATAAAAACCTACTTTGCTAATATAAGTGGTGCAAGCAACTGGGTTATCAATAAAGCCTCCAATCTTTCCAAATATATTTTTAGATAAGAGTGATTTATAAAGGGAGTTTGTAAGACTAACATTTTCATCTAGAATAGATATAATTTTTTTATTTAGGAGCATATCCTTATCACTTCCTTCATTCAATAAAGTATTAATATCAAAACTGAGGTTTATTCCGTCTTCATTTAGTTTTGACCATTTGTAATCTGCAGACTCGCTATCACCCATCGCTTGATCTCTGACAAAAGAATAATATGATTTGCTATATATAACCGACTTCATTATTCCACTATAAGACTGTGGAAATAATGACTTAATTTCATCTTCTATTGAT
>JAPLYR010000034.1 GCA_026395455.1 Candidatus Roizmanbacteria bacterium
ATCCACTTATTAAAGGACAGGGAAACTTCGGTTCTATCGATGGAGATGGACCTGCCGCAATGCGTTACACAGAAGTAAAGCTTTCAAAAATCGCAGAAGAGTTGATGGATGATATTGATAAGGAAACAGTTGATTGGACAGATAACTTTGACTCAACATTAAAAGAACCTGTCTATACACCAGCAAAACTTCCTAATCTTCTCCTTATGGGAGCAGAAGGTATCGCTGTTGGTATGGCAACAAAAATCCCACCACACAACTTAACAGAACTTGTGGGAGCAATCTGTCTCATGATCGATCGCGCAAAAAAAACAGTTACTGCAAAAGAGGAAAAATTATTGAAACCAACCGATGTCCCACTTTCATTCAATGTCACCATTGACGAACTTCTTGAACATGTAAAAGGACCAGACTTCCCAACAGCAGGTATCATCTATGGATGGAATGAAATCAAACAAGCATACATCACAGGAAAGGGAAAGGTTCTTATTCGTGCAAAAGTGGAAGATGAAGAACTCGACAAGGGAAGAATGGCAATCATCATTCGACAACTTCCATACCAAGTAAATAAAGCTCTTCTTGTTGAAAAAATCGCACATCTTGTTATTGATAAAAAGATTGTTGGTATCTCAGATTTGCGAGATGAATCTGACCGAGATGGCATCCGTGTTGTTATCGAACTCAAAAGAGACGCACAGTATAAAAAAGTCTTGAACAATCTGTTCAAATTTACAGAAATGCAGACATCATTCCCAATGAACATTGTTGCATTGGTAGATGGTGTTCCACAAACGTTGGGACTTCAAACCATTCTTGAGTACTATCTTCGACACAGAATCCAAATCATAACAAAAAGAACTGAACATCAATTAAAACAAGCAAAATATAGAGCGCATATCTTAGAGGGCTACATTATTGCACTCGACAATATTGATGAAGTTGTTGAAATCATCAAAAAAGCAAAAGATGAAGCAGAAGCAAAAGCAAAACTCATGAAAAAGTTTGGACTTTCTGACATTCAGTCCCAAGCAATTCTTGACATGCAATTGAAAAGACTTACCGGTCTTGAAAGATCAAAAATTGAAGAGGAATTAAAAGAACTAACAAAACTTATTAACTACCTCGAATCATTACTTCGAGACGTCTTCAAGATCTTGGCAGTAATCAAAGCAGAATTGCTTGAACTTGTTGAGCGATATGGAGATGAAAGACGAACCAAAGTTATCAAGAGTCGCCCAGGAGAAATAACTGATGAGGAACTTATTGAAAACAAAGAGGTTATTGTCGTTCTTACCAAAGAAGGATATATCAAACAAGTCCCAAGAGAAACATTCCGTGTCCAAAATAGAGGTGGAAAGGGAGTGTCTGGTATTGAAACAAAAGAGACAGATAATGTCTACTTTATAACAACTGCCATGACTCACGACTTTACGCTTTTCTTCACGAATCAAGGACGTATGTTCCAAACACGAGTTTGGGATATTCCAGTTGGATCTCGTGTCTCAAAAGGGAAGGCTATCGTAAATCTTCTTGCCCTTCGACCAGATGAAATTGTCACCTCAGTTCTTACCTATGGAGCAGATGAAGGCAAAGGTAACTTTGTTCTCATGTGTACCAAACAAGGAACAGTAAAAAAGACAACATTTGAAGAGTTTGAGAATATTCGATCAAATGGCATCATTGCAATCAAATTGGAAGAAAAAGACGAACTTCTCTGGGTCAAGATGACAGATGGCAAGATGAATGTCCTTATCACAACCAAACATGGGAAAGCAATTGTTTTCAAAGAGCAAGAAGTCCGCTCTACAGGTCGTTCATCAATCGGAGTACGCGGTGTTGAGCTTGCAGAAGGTGACCTTGTAGCCTCAGCAGAAGTGTTTACCAATGAAGAGTATAAGAAGAATATTATAGTCATTGGAGAATAGCCTCAGTTGACCAAAAAATGGGTGAAATCTGCTTTGTTCAAATCGTCAACCCTGAAGATACAACGATCATTATGACGAGTACCAGCGGGCAAATCGTCAAAATCCCTCTAGCCTCAATTCCTCCACGATCACGCACGGCTAAAGGTGTCATTTTGATGCGTTTTTCTGACAAATCAGACAAGGTGGTTAGTGCAACCCTTATCTAACTAGACTTATTGCCTCACTTAAGGCTTTAGATTGATGTTTTTGAGGCTAAATTGTTTGAACGATCTGACATATTCACTGGTTCAAAACCGTCTCTCTCTTATGGACTTTTGAGCTCTAGCCTGGTATAATAATCTACACACATGATAATACCGGTAAAAAACTTGGTAGAAAGACTTGAAGCCGAACTGAAGAAAGAAGTGGCAAAATTGAGCAAGAAGCACAAATTAAAAGTAGTGGTTTTTTTGGTCGGAGATTCTCCTCAACAGCTTTCTTTTGTCCGAATTAAGCAACAAACTGCACATCGTCTTGGTATTCTTTTTGAACTTATTCAATATAAAACTGCCCCATCATTTGAACCGTTTCTTCGAAAAATCAAGGAAATGTC
>JAPLYR010000090.1:0-1778 GCA_026395455.1 Candidatus Roizmanbacteria bacterium
ACTTATAATTATCTTTTCCTTACTCAGAATATGAAACCGTCCAGTGAATGGGTAAATGGCACGTGTTGGTTTATTGTGGAGGCAGATAGCTACAAAAAAAGACGTGATGATTGGCTACAGATAAATGAACCAAAAGATAAACATACGGTAGTTGTCAAAACAATAAAAGATGTTGAGATTCGTTATTATAAAGTTACTCCCCAATAATGAGATTATTTAAAAATCCACTTTTCTTACTTTTCCTTATTGTCGTCTTTGCATTCATAATGCGGACGATTAATCTAAAAGATAATATTCTTTTTGCTTATGATCAAGCCCGTGATGCTCAACGTATCTATACCATGATATATGGAGGTGATTTAAAAATTGTTGGTCCAGAGACTGATATTCCAGGTATTTTTAATGGTCCACTACTTTACTATGCCCTTGCTCCTGTCTATTATTTTTCCCATTTTGATCCAAATGCCGCTGCACTACTGTTTGTATTTGTTAATATAGGGTCCATCCTTCTTGTATATTGGGCAGCTAAAATATTGTTTAAAAAAAATTCCTTAGCATTAATAGCTTCACTTTTTTGGGCGTTTTCATTTGAACAGGGTTTCTTTGCACGATATATATCCAATGCTTCCCCCATGTCTACTACAACAACAATATTCTTTATCGGTTTGGCTCTCTTTTTCTTAAAAAAGAAACAATGGGGATTACCGTTAAGCGCAATAGGAATTGCCCTCTCAATACATTGTAATTTTTACTTTATATACTTATTTCTTTTTTATCCACTCTTCTTTTTGATCTATAAAGTAAAACCAACGGTAAAAACAGTTATAACAACCTTTCTCTTCCTTGGAGCTCTTCTCTCTCCTTGGATTATCACTGAATTAAAATGGAAATTTGTAGGAACACGATCATTATTCGCATACTTTGTGCATCAGGGAACAACAGCCACATCGATTAATCCACTCTCATTTATTGTATCGATGTTTACTCGTTACTATGATCGTATATCTCAAGGAATATATTTTTCATTTATTCCTCATAAGTTTATTGGTTTTTCTATTGTTGCTATTTTATTGCTCTATTTAGCTTTAAAAAAACGTTTGCCATCTGCCATCTTTCTTATTTTTTGGACACTTAACACTCTTCCATTGTTTGCATTTAAATCGGGAGTTCATAGTGTTGAAGTTATCAATGGAAGTATTTTTGTCCCTCTTACTATTCTTTTTGCTTATGGAATTACGGAGGTAACAAAAGTTAAAATAGGAAAAATTCCTGCAATTTCAATCCTTTGTGCAGTTGGAATTATATCGTATGGTTTTTTTAGCTTTGTATCGCACAATTTTTTAACCTATGTGATCCAAACATCTATTCCTTCCCTTTTAGTAAATGAAAAGAAGGTTATTGATTACACATACATTGCTGCTCAAAAAAAAGATTTTGGTCTTTGCTCTATTTCAGAACCATTATTTATGAATACTGTCTGGTCATTCCTTTACTCAACTTACGGGAAACAAAAATACGGTTATCTCCCCTATTGGACAGGCCAAAAACAAACATTGAATGATAGTTTCATCCCCTATGCACAAAAAAAATATGAAACCAAATTTATTATTCAAGAACCGATGTTTGGAATTCCCGCTTTTGCACTTCGTTCTGTGTATTATGTTGAAGATAGTCAAAATACCCTTGTTGAAAAAAGATCATTCGGAGATTTTATGGTTCAAAAACGATTTTTTACTAAAGAAAATGGAGGAAATACAACTACATATTCTGAAAGCTTA
>JAPLYR010000090.1:1794-6430 GCA_026395455.1 Candidatus Roizmanbacteria bacterium
AAGAAGATCTAGAAAAAATCCCTCAATTTAGTTGCGACAATATACATGAATAAAATCTCTATCTTAATTCAAACCCACAACGAAGAACGACATATTAAGGAATGTATAGCTTCCGCAAAACTCCTTTCTGAAGAAATTATTGTTGTAGACATGGAGAGTTCGGATAGGACTAGAGAAATAGCAAAAGACAATGGTGCGAGTGTTATTTCTTTCCCCTTTTCACATTATGTTGAACCTGGACGTGCCTTCGGTATACAACAGATTAAAACTGACTGGGTATTTATTCTTGATGCGGATGAACGAATAACTCCAGAACTTGCTGAAGAAATAAAAAAGATAACGCCTCATACAGAAAATACTTACTTTAAAGTACCTCGAAAAAATATGTTTGGTGGAGCAAAGTGGCTTAAACATGGGGGATGGTGGCCAGATGAACAGATGAGACTCATCAAACTTTCCGCTTTTGAATCATGGCCGACACAAATACATTCAACACCTTATATAAAAGGTGAAATGGGATATTTAACTAACGTATTCTTACATTATTTTCATGGGAATGTTGAGGCAATGGTAAAAAAAACACTGGTATTTGAAGATATTGAATCAAACTTGCTTTTTGAGGCTAATAAACCCGTAACGACACTTACTTTTTTTAGAAAATTTTATGGTGAACTCGGAAGAAGACTGATTCAGAGGGGCGGCTTTTTAGATGGCACTGTTGGTATAATAGAAAGCATATATCAAGCGTATTCAAAAACGATTACTTATCTATTATTATATGAGAAGAAAAACCGTCGGCCTATACACCCCCTATCTTGACATCATGGGCGGCGGAGAAAAGCATATTCTCTCAATCCTTAAGGTATTTGATGATGCGGGTTACAATACGATTCTCTTTTGGGATACTGATCTTTCAGTAGAAATAAAGGAAAAACTAAAACTCACATTTGAACACTTGCGCTTTGAAAAAAATCTAAAGAACATGACTTTGTTTGAAAAAGCTCAAAAGCTTGCCCCACTTGATTGGCTTTTATATGTCACTGATGGAAGTTATTTTTTCTCCCCTGCAAAAAAAACCGCTATTTTTTGTATGGTTCCTGACAAAAAACTTTATAATCTATCTCCTTTAAATTCTCTCAAAACAGCAAATGCAGTTTTTATTGCTAACTCTCATTTTACCGCTGGATGGCTCCATAAGTGGGGTATTTCCTCTCAAGTTGTATATCCGTATATAAGCAGCGAATTATTTATTTCAGAACCAAGACGAAGGAGTCCAATAGTTCTTACAGTTGGGAGATTCTTCAAACATCTTCATGCAAAAAGACAGAAAGATCTTATAAAAACATTTTTGCGCTTCCACACCCATCATCCTGAATATGTACTCGTTCTTGCAGGTGGAGTAAAAGAAGAAGATGCTCAGTATGTGAATGAGTTAAAAGCTGAATTTCCACAATCGTTTATTCTCTTTAAGACAAACGTATCTTTTAACACTCTTAAAGATCTCTATAAAAATGCAATGATGTATTGGCACTTCACAGGTTTTGGAGTTGATGCGACGACACATCCTGAGCAAGTTGAACATTTAGGCATGACCCCTCTTGAAGCGATGGCATCTCGCACTGTCCCTTTTTGTTTTAATGCAGGAGGACCGCGGGAATTGATAGAGAATGGAAAGAATGGATTTCTTTTCAACTCTGAAGAAGAATTGTTGCGACAAACTTCATATTTTTTAAATACACCAACCCTTCAGCAAAAGATGGGTGAAGTTGTCTATCGGTTTGCAGAAAAATCATTTCATTATGATACGTTCACATTACATGTTAAAAAAATATTTAAAATTAAATAATGATTTCTGTCGTCATACCACACTACAAGGGAAAAGAAAAACTGTATTCAAATTTAAAGCATAATCTTCCTTTTTTAAAAGACTGTGAAATTATTGTTGTTAATGATTATCCGGAACTATCTCTTACAGAGGAAATGAAAAAACTTTTCCCTGAAGTTGTGGTTATTGAAAATAAAAGAAATCTTGGCTTTGCTGGAGCAGTAGTAGTGGGGATTAAACAATCAAAGAGCCCTTATATATTTCTCCTTAACAATGATGTCAAATTAAAGGACGATTCGTTTAAATCTGCACTTACACATTTTCAAGAGAAACCAGATCTGTTTGCAGTAAGCTTTAAACAAGTTGAGAAAGATGAAAAACATGTAGGGAGAAATAAAATATATTGGTCTCATGGATTTTTCCGCCATAGTAAGGGAGATCCTGGGACACATGGTATCAATGGATGGGCAGAAGGAGGAAGTATGGTTTTTGAAAAAAAGAAATATGAGGTACTCCATGGGTTTGACACGCTGTATTCTCCATTTTACTGGGAAGATATTGACCTCTCCTATCGTGCTTGGAAGGCAGGATATACTATTCATTTTGACGCCCATGTACTTGTAGAGCATCATCATGAATCGACAATCGCGACATATTTTCAAAAATCTAAAATTGAGACGATTGCATATCGTAACCAATTTATAACAATTTGGAAAAATATATCTGATTTTCAATATATTACTGAACATATCCTGTATCTCATAAAAAATCTTATCACCTATCCTCTGAAAGGTCAGGGAAATTTTGTGAAAGGATTTTGGATGGCACTTCTCCTCTTCCCTCAAATAATAAAAAAAAGAAATCAGCAAAAAATAGTATGGAATAAAAGTGATAAAGAAATATTTGAAAAGTTTAACTCATTATGAATAAAAAAATTGTTATCTCAACCCTTCTCTTTATTACGTTTATTTCATTTCTTTTAACGGTAATAAACTTTCGCATTTCTTCCCCTCCTTGTTTTAATGCTGATGAAGCTGCATTTGGATATAATGCCTATTCTTTATTGAAAACAGGAAAAGATGAGTATGGCACACTACTTCCCCTGCGACTAAAGTCATTTGGTGACTATAAAATGCCTCTCTACAGCTATCTTTCTGTCCCTTTTATGGCTGTTATGGGCTTAAGCGAAACAAGTGCCCGAGCACTTAATGTATTCCTTTCTCTTCTCTTTCCACTTATCGTTTATTTGCTCACAAAAGAATTATTTAAAAAAGATAGTTATGGATTGATGGCTGCATTTCTCAGTTCAACATCTCTTGGTCTTCATCTTATCGCCCGCCATGCACACGAGGCATATTTAGCTGCTTTTCTTACAACCTTAACCTTCTACTTTCTTGTTAGATTCTTAAAAAAACAATCAATTGGAAAAGGAATAATGCTTTCACTTTCTCTTGCGTTGATGTTATTTGCCTATCATCCAGGACGGTTATTTGCTGGGTTATTTTTCGTTGTTGCAATTATCTATGCAATCCAACAAAAGAAAATTAAAAAATATATTCCTGTATTTGTACTTGTAGCAAGTGTAATCGCAGTCTTTAGTATTAGTGATATTATCTATAAACCAGAAAGATTAAAGAGTCTGTTATTTTTTTCAAATCCAGGAGTCCAACTCACAGTCCAAGAGTTAAAAACTTAAGGTGGAATTCGCTATCTTTACAATCCACTTCTTATTGGACTAAAACAAATGTCGCTTGAACATCTCAGTTATTTTTCTCCTCAATTTTTACTCCAAAACGGAGATGGAAATGATAGATTTGGCTATAAAGGAATGGGGCTTATCACGCCAATTGAATATCTTATGTTTTTTGTAGGAATATACTTTATTTTAAGAAAAAAAGAGGAGTGGCGATATGTACTCCTCTTTGTTTTGTTCCTATCTCCCCTTTCAGCATCGTTATCTTGGTCAACATCATCACTCACAAGGTCTCTCTTTCTTCTGATCCCTATATCTATATTGGCAGGATATGGTTCTGTCTTACTATTTGAGGAGGTAAAAAAACAGAAACTATTGATTTTAGCATGTGTACTTGGTGGAGGATTATTTATTTCTTTCTTTACCATACAATGGGACTTTTACTTATTTCATTATCCAAAACGCTTAATAACTATTCATGCATGGCAGTGTGGATATAAAGAGGTTAATGAATATATTAAGAAAGAGTATGATTCAACAAATCGTTTTTATATCACTTCTGATATCGGAATGCCGTATATCTTCACACTTTTCTATCAACAATATCCACCTGAACAATATCAAAAAGAGGCTGCTCTTTCCACTCCAGACGAATATGGATTTGGGCAAGTAGAAAAATTTGATAAATATTTATTTGAATTTAAGAATCCAAGCAAATTACAATTCAATGAAGTGGTTGTTGGTTCCCGAGATAACTTTCGTGGAATTGAAAAACAATATAATCCAACAGTCATAGCTCCACAAGGAGAGCTGATGTTTGAGATATACAAAAAGTCAAATTAAAGTAGAATAGGAAGACTCAATAAATATAGCGCATGCACTAAGATTGATGCGACTGTATTCTTTCTTAAAGAAAATACTACAGATGTTGTTAAACTGAGTACCGTGTTTAATATCATCATTTGAATAAGTGTTCCTCCTGAAATTTTGTCTGCTCCAAAAAGAACCGGAACGTGCAGAAAAAAGAATAACAAGGCAGAACTAAGAAGTGGCTTAAATACATTTTTTGATTCTGCTAAAAGTCGATTAAAAACAAATCCTGTTGATAAGATTTGTTC